>JAQGMQ010000761.1 GCA_028292305.1 Rhodoferax sp. | reverse complement strand
GTTGGCCACAGCCAGCAGCGCGGCGAGCACCAGGCCAAGGGGCATGAATTTTTTCGTTTGCATGGTCGTGTTGCCTCAGGCCGGCATCTTGCGGAACGCGATCGCCAGGCGGTTCCAGATGTTGATCAGGCCGATGGCGAGCGTCAGGTTCACGCGTTCGGCCTCGCTGAAGTAGGCCGCCAGTTCGGCGTGCACATCGTCAGGTGCGTGGGTGTCGGCGATCAGCGTGACGGCTTCGGTCCACGCCAGGGCGGCGCGTTCGCGCGGCGTGAAGAACGGCGTCTCGCGCCACACCGATACGGCGAACAGGCGGCGCTCGGTCTCGCCCTTCTTGCGTGCGTCGCTGCTGTGCATGTCCACGCAGAATGCGCAGCCGTTGATCTGCGAGGCGCGCAGCTTCAGCAGTTCCTGCAGCGCGGGCTCCAGGCCGAGTTTGGCCACCGCGGATTCCATTGCGACGATGGCCTTGATGGCGTCGGGTGAGGCTTTGTACAGGTCGAGTCTTGCTTCCATGATGATCTCCAATTGGTGTTGAGGTAACGCTATGCTAGGAGTCCAATGGCCTTTGCCAAGCGGCCAATTCCAGGCATTTGCAGGAGACCAATCCATGGAGTTGCATGTCGTGATCGACGGCGACAAGGACCTCACGGGGCAGCTCGTGCGCCAGTTGCGTGAGGCGATCCACAGCGGCCGGCTCGCTGCTGGTGAACAGCTGCCGCCTTCGCGCCTGCTGGCCGAACAGCTCGGCGTGTCGCGCAAGACGGTGAATGAAGCCTATGCCCGGCTGACCTACGACAGTCTGCTCATCGGCCGCGTGGGCAGCGGCACCTTCGTCGCCGAGAAGGCTCTGCGCGGCCTGCCTGCAGCCGAACGCGTCGACTTCGCGGGCGGCGCGGTGCTGGCGCGCTGGCGCAACCTGCAGACGCCGCTGCGCCACCTGCCCCATGAAGGCCGCGCGCGTTTCGAATTCATCGGCGGCGCGCCGGATCGCAGCCTGTTTCCGCATGCCGAATGGCGCCGTTGCGTGCAGCACGCGTTGCGAGAAAGCGCGCGCTCGCGTGGCCTGTACGGCCCCGCCGAAGGCCTGCCCGCGTTGCGTGAAGCCATCGCGCGGCACGTGTCTTTTTCACGCGGCGTGCGTTGCACGGCGGCCGACGTGCTGGTCACCAACGGGGCCCAGCAGGCGCTGGACCTGGTGGCCCGCGTGCTGATCGAGCCCGGCTGCACGGTGGCGGTGGAAGAGCCCGGTTACCCGCCCGCGCGGCTGCTGCTCGAAGCCCAGGGCGCGCGCGTGGTCGGCGTGCCGGTGGACGCCGAAGGCCTGTGCGTGGCGCAGATCCCGGAAGGCACGCGGCTGGTGTACGTGACGCCGGCGCACCAGTTTCCGCTTGGCATGCCGATGAGCGCGCCGCGCCGCGCCAAGCTGCTCGCGCGTGCGCAGGCCCTGGGGGCGCTGGTGGTCGAAGACGATTACGACAGCGAATTCCGCTTCGAAGGCCGGCCCAACGACGCGCTGCAAAGCCTCGACCAGAACGGCCGCGTGGCCTTCGTCGGCAGCTTCTCCAAGACGATCTCGCCCGAGTTGCGCCTGGGCTACCTGATCGCCCCGCCGGCCATCGTCGAAGCCGTGGCCACGGCCAAACACCTGAGCGACTGGCACACGGCCGTGCCCGCGCAAGTGGCACTGGCCAAGTTCATCACCGAAGGCGAGCTGCTCAAGCACATCCGCCGCTGCCACGCCGTTTACGCCGCGCGCCGCGAGCGGCTGATGCAGCGCTTCAACGGCGACCTTGCGCCCTGGTTCGAACTCGTGCCCACCCAGGTCGGCTTTCACATGGCCGCGCTGGCCCGCCGCACACTTGACATGGACCTGCTGCTGAAGCTCGCGCGCCGCGTCGACGTGGGGCTCTACGCGCTCGATCCTTTCTACGCTTCGTCGCCAGCGCGGCAGGGCCTGCTCCTGGGTTACGGGCTCATTGCCACCGAGGACATCGACACGGCATTGGACCGGCTGCGCGACATCCTGTTGCAGATGAACTGAGGCGCTGACAAAGCGCCGCTGCAGCTCTTTTGCAGCCGTGATATTCTTGGCTCAGGCACGGGTTGACCGGGCCATTTTTGGGGGATTCCCAATGAACCACACCGACAAGCTTCAACGCAAGTTTCAGTACGCCATCGTCATCGGGCGTTTCCAGCCATTTCACTTCGGACACCTTCGCCTCGTCGAAGAAGCGCTGCGTGTGGCCGACCGCGTCATTGTGGTGGTGGGCTCGGCGCGCCAGCCGCGCAGCGTCAAGAATCCATTCACGCTGGACGAGCGCGAACGCATGGTGCGGGCCGGTCTGCGCAACCCCGACCAGTTGCGCGTGAGCGTGGTCGGCGTGGGGGATTCGCCCTACAACGACCAGCTGTGGATTGCGTCGATCCAGTCCGCGGTCGACCGATTGATGCGCCACGATGGCGCCGATCCCGCGCGTGCCAGGGCGGCCCTGGTCGGCCATCTGAAAGACGCCACCAGCTACTACCTGAAGCTGTTCCCGAAGTGGGAATTCATCGGCCTGCCGTCGGTGGACAGCCTGCACGCCACCGACATGCGCAGCCTGTATTTCGACCCCGAACTGCGTGGCCAATTGCCCCTTGAAGCACTGCCCGACAGCACCGCCGCCTTCCTGTCGCAATTCACCGGCACGGCCGATTACGCCGCGCTGTGCGAAGAGCGTGCCTTCCTCGCCAAATACCGCGAGCAGTACCGCTACGCCGGCAGCGATTTCCCGCCGATCTACACCACCGTCGACGCGATCGTGGTCGAGGCCGGCCACATCCTGATGGTGCAGCGCAAGTTCCACCCGGGCAAGGGCACCTGGGCGCTGCCGGGCGGCTTCGTGGGCCAGCAGGAAAGGCTCGTCGACGCGGCGGTCCGCGAGCTCAAGGAAGAGACGCGGCTCAAGGTGCCGGTGCCGGTGCTGCACGGCAGCATGAAGGCCAGCCATGTGTTCGACGCGCCCGAGCGTTCGCAACGCGGGCGCACCATCACCCACGGCTTCTTCTTCGAGCTGGCGCACAACCAGTGGACCGGGCTGAGCGAGGTGCGCGCCGATGACGACGCCGCCGCCGCGCGCTGGGTGCCGCTGTCCGAGTTCCTCGGCATGCAGGAACACATCTACGAAGACCATTTCTTCATCGCCAACCATTTCCTGGGAGGTCTGGGCCACAGCTGAAAGCCCGCATGACAAACGCCCGTTCAAACCCCACGGCGCCGGTTGACGGCAGCCCAACGTGAAAGGATTTTTCACATGAACCCCGCTCTTATGACGACCTCCCCCACTGCCAGCACTGCCAGCACCGCCAGCACCCCCGGCACCTACGGCATCTCCGCCCTCGGCCGCAATCTGCTGCTGCGCACCGACTCCTACAAAGTCTCGCACTGGAAGCAATACCCGCCCGGCACCGAGACCGTCTTCAGCTACATCGAGTCGCGTGGCGGCGCCTTCACCCACAGCGTCTTCTTCGGCCTGCAGGCTCACCTGCGCGAATACCTGCGCACGCCCGTCACACGCGAAGATGTAGAAGAAGCCGCCGACATCTTTGCGCTGCACGGCGAGCCCTTCAACCGCGAAGGCTGGCTGCGCCTGGTTGAAAAACACGGCGGCCGTTTGCCGCTGCGCATCCGCGCCGTGGCCGAAGGCAGCGTGGTGCCCGCGCACAACGTGCTGGCCACGGTGGAAAACACGGACCCCGAATTCTTCTGGCTCACCAGCTGGATGGAGACCGAGCTGCTGCGCGCCATCTGGTACCCGACCACGGTGGCCACCATTTCCGCCGCGGCCAAGGCCACCATCCTCGCCTACCTGGAGGCCACGGGCGAAGACCCGGCCGGCCAGATCGGCTTCAAGCTGCACGACTTCGGCGCGCGTGGCGTGTCCAGCATGGAATCGGCCGCGCTCGGCGGCATGGCGCACCTCGTCAACTTCCAGGGCACCGACACGCTGATGGCGCTGGTGGGCGCGCGCCGCTGGTACGACTGCGCCATGGCCGGCTTCTCGATTCCCGCGGCGGAGCACAGCACCATCACCGGTTGGGGCCGCGCCCACGAGGCCGATGCCTACCGCAACATGGTGGCGCAGTTCGGCCGGCCCGGCGCCACCTTCGCGGTGGTCAGCGACAGCTACGACATCTTCAACGCCTGCGACCAGATCTGGGGACGAGAGCTGAAAGAGCTGGTGGAACAGTCGGGCGCCACGCTGGTGATCCGCCCCGATTCGGGCGACCCGGCCGCCACCGTGCTCAAGGTCACGCAGATCCTGGCGGCGCGCTTCGGCACCACCACCAACCGCAAGGGTTACCGCGTGCTCAAGACGGTGCGCATCATCCAGGGCGACGGCATCGACCTGCGCTCGCTGCGCCTGTGTCTGTCGAACCTGAAACTGAATGGCTTCTCGGCCGACAACATCGCCTTCGGCATGGGCGGCGGCCTGCTGCAGCAATGCAACCGCGACACGATGCAGTTCGCCATGAAGTGTTCGGCGATGCAGGTCGGCGGCGACTGGCGCGAGGTCTACAAGTCACCCGTTGGCGACAGCGGCAAAGCCTCGAAGAAAGGCCGGCTCACGCTGGCGGGCAGCCAGGCCACGGGCTGGCGCACCGTGCGCACCGATGAGGGCGAAACGCCGACCGACGATGCGCTCGAAACCGTTTTTGAAAACGGGGCGATCCTGCGCAGCCAGAGCTTCGGCGACGTGCGCGAGCGCGCCGCGGCGGGGCTCAGGCGGCTGGCTGACGGGCTGCCGGTATGAGTGGCTTCACCGTCTTCGGCCAGCCGGTGTCCTGGCTTGAAACGCTGGCGTTTTTCAGCGGTTTGTGGTGCGTGTGGCTGGTCAAGCGCATGAGCCTCTGGAACTGGCCTGTCGGTCTGTTCAACGTGGCCTGCTTCGCTCTGCTCTTCCTCGACGCCAGGCTGTATGCCGATGCCGTGCTGCAAATCGGCTTTGCGTGCTCAGCATCTACGGCTGGTGGCAATGGTGGCGCATCGAAGCCAGCGCCGGCGCCCTGCCAGTGACGCGAAGCAGCCTGCCGGAAGCGCTGGCCTGGCTGGCCGGCAGCGCAGCCGCCATTGCCGCCGGGTCGCAGGCGCTGGGCCGCTTCACGGACAGCCCGGTGCCGGTGGCCGACACCACCATTCTGGTGATGAGTCTGCTGGCCACGGCGGCGCAAGCTTTGCGCAGGCTCGAATCGTGGTGGATATGGATTGCGGTCGACCTCGTGTCCATACCGCTGTACTGGCAACGCGGACTGCCTCTCACGGCCTTGCTGTTCGGCTTGTTCCTGCTGCTGTGCATCGCAGGCCAACGCGAATGGGCGCAACGTTGGCGTGACCAGGG
>JAQGMQ010000759.1 GCA_028292305.1 Rhodoferax sp. | reverse complement strand
CAAGTTCGTCTGCGGCTACCACGCGAGCCAAGCGAAGCTGGCCCCGGCCGCGTATTTGACGGGCGCCGAATGGAACTGGCTCACCGCCTACAAGACCATCATCGACGCCGCGCAGACCGGCAAGCCGCACCCCAACTTCCTGCGCGGTGGCCTGAAGGAAGGCTACGTGAAGATGTCGGCCTACGGTGCCATGGTGCCCGATGCCGCCAAGAAAATGGCCGACGACACCAAGGCCAAGATGATCGCCGGCAGCTTCGACATCTTCAAGGGGCCGCTGAAGGACAACAAGGGCAAGGAAGTGGTGGCGGCGGGCAAGGTGTTCAAGCAGACGGATCTGGAGCTGGAGAAGATGAACTACCTGGTCGAAGGGGTGAACGGGAGCTTCTGAGAGGGGGATAAAACCCGTTCGCCCTGAGCCTGTCGAAGGGCCTGGTACGGCCTGGACGGATGCCAAAAAAGGAAACACGCCCATGCGCATTCCCGTGAAAGAAATCGCTCTGCCCGTGCTGGCGATCACCGCCGCGCTGGGCATCTTCGGCGTGCTGGTGTGGTTCGCCGGGGTGAGCCCGGTGGACGTGTGGGTGACCCTGTTCAAGGGCGCGTTCGGCGACTGGTTTTCCTGGCAGAACACGCTGCAGCGCGCCGCCCCGCTGATGCTCACCGCCCTGTGCGTGGCCCTGCCGGCGCGGGCCGGCCTGGTCATCATCGGCGGCGAGGGCGCGCTGGTGCTCGGCGGCCTGGCCTGCGCCGCCTTGCCCTACATGATGCCGCTGCCCGACAACATCGTCGGCACCGTGCTGGTCTGCATTGCCGGCGCCATCGCCGGGGCGCTGTGGATCATGCTGGCCGGCTGGCTGCGGCAGTTTCGCGGCATCAACGAGACCATCAGCAGCCTGCTGCTGGCCTACATCGCCATCGGCATTTTCAAACACCTGGTCGAAGGCCTGCTGCGTGACCCGGCCAGCCTGAACAAGCCGTCCACGCTGGCCTTGTCCGAGGGCATCCGCATCGGCGGCATCGCCGGCACCGACGTGCACTGGGGCCTGGCGATCGGCGTGGTGGCGTGCATCGGCCTGGGCCTGTGGCTGCGCGCCACGGCGTCGGGCTTTTCGATCCGCGTGGTGGGCGGCAACCCGCGCACCGCGCAACTCGTCGGCCTGCCCGCCAACCAGCTCATTCTGGCGGCCTGCGGGCTCGGCGGCGGCTGTGCCGGCCTGGCCGGCGCGGTGGAAGTGGCGGCGGTGCACACCAACGCCAACGCCTCGCTGATCGCGTCCTACGGCTATGCCGGCATCCTGGTGTCGTTCATTGCGCGGCACAACCCGGTGGCGATCATTCCGGTGGCGATCCTGTTCGGCGGCTTCGGTGCAGCAGGCAGCCTGCTGCAGCGCCGGCTGGGCCTGCCCGATGCCTCGGTGCTGGTGCTGCAGGGCATCGCGTTCGTGCTGATCCTGGCGAGCGAGTCGCTGCGCAACAAGGACCTGAAGGCGATGTTCGCGAAGTGGTTCGCGCCGCGTGCACGGCAGGCGATGCCGGCAGTGATGAAGGACGGTGCCGCATGAACCCGCACCTGCCTTGCTCCCTCTCCCGCGTGCGGGAGAGGGCCGGGGTGAGGGCGGTCATTCCATCGCCACAGCGATTCGGCATGCCTCAACCCCCCTCATCCCAAGCTTCTCCCGAACGCGGAGGATTCGAGTCTCCCGCGTGCGGAAGAAGTCGCCATACCGAAGCCCTGTTCATTCCCCGGAACGGGCAAACCCCAAAGGCCCAGCCATGACCACCGACCAATGGATTGCCCTCGTCGCCGGCATCGGCGGCGGCGCGCTGCGGGTGGGCGTGCCCTTCCTCTTCGTGAGCCTCGGCGAATGTCTCACCGAGAAATCGGGCCGCATCAACCTCGGCCTCGAAGGCGTGCTCGTCCTGTCGGCCATGGCCGCCTTCGGGGGCTCGTACCTCACCGGTTCGCCCTGGGCCGGCGTGTTGATCGGCGCCTGCGTCGGCGCGCTTTTGGCGGCGCTGCATGGTGTGTTGTGTTCGCTCGAAGGCGTGAACGACGTGGCCACCGGCATCGCGCTGATGCTGCTCGGCACCGGCCTGGCCTTCTACTTCGGCAAGGCGCTGATCCAGCCGCAGGCGGCGCAGATCCCGGCGATCCCGCTGGGCGACTGGAGCGCCAACCCGGTGGTGCGCGCCGCGCTGCAGGTCAATGCGCTGCTGCCGGTGGGCATCGTGCTGGCCGTTGCCATGTGGTGGGCTTTTGCGCGCACCCGCATCGGCCTCTTGGTGCGCATGGCGGGCGACTCGGCCAATGCCACGCGGGCCCTCGGGTATTCGGTGTCGGGCCTGCGCATCGCGGCCACCTCGGCGGGTGGTTTCATCGCCGGGCTGGGCGGCGCGTCGCTGACCCTGTTCTACCCCGGCAGCTGGAACGAAGGCATCTCGAGCGGCCAGGGCCTGATCGCTGTTGCCCTCGTGATCTTCGCCCGCTGGAGCCCCGTGCGCTGCGTCGGCGCGGCGCTCCTCTTCGGCGGCGCGGGCGCCATCGGCCCGGCGCTGCAGTCGATCGGCGTGAGCCAGGGCTACTACCTGTTCAGCGCCGTGCCTTACGTGCTGACGCTGGTCATCCTGGTCATCAGCTGCCGTCCCGGCA
>JAQGMQ010000754.1 GCA_028292305.1 Rhodoferax sp. | reverse complement strand
CATCGCGGCCGACCGCAACGCAACCGCGGCCACGGAGGTGGCCGCGACCCTTGCCGGCAGCGGGCACTTTGCCATCCAGATCGACGTGGCCGATGCCACCAGCGTCGACACCGCCTTGACCCGGGCCGAAGCGCAGAGCGGCCCGATCGACGTGCTGGTGCATGCGGCCGGCGTGCTGCTGACCGAAGACGACGGACACCATGCCCGCTTCTGGGAATCGGGCCTGGCCCGCTGGGAGCAGACGATGGCGGTCAACGCGCGCGGCAGCTTCCTGGTGGCGGCCCAGTTCCTGCGCCAGCGCGTGCAGCAGCCGGTCGCGCACGGCCGGGTGATCCTGTTCTCGTCCGTTGCGGGCCAGACCGGCGGCGGCAAGACCTATGCCGACTACGCCGCCTCCAAGGCCGCGGTGCTGGGCTTCATGCGTGCCGCGGCCCGGGAACGCGCGCCGCTGGGCATCACCGTCAACGCCATCGCGCCGGGCCAGATCGAGACGCCCATGCTGCGCAAGAACATCCCGGCGGGCACGCTGGTCGACCCGAAGGTGGTGCCGCTCGGGCGCTTCGGCGAGCCGCAGGACGTGGCCGCCGCGGTGCGCTTCGCCGCCTCCATCGAAGCCGGCTTCATCACCGGTGCCACCTTCGACGTCAACGGCGGGCAGCGCATCCAATGAAGCCGCTTTGCCAGCACCAGGCATCGCCTGCAACCACCCTCCGCTTTCAACCATGAACGACTCCCCTGCCTTCATCGTCACCGGCGCCGGGCGTGGCATTGGCCGCGCCATCACCCACCGGCTGGTGCAGGACGGCCTGCGCGTGCTGGCCATCGACCTCAACGCCGACGACCTGGCCGCGACGCGGCAAAGCAGCGCCGATGCTTCTACCGTGGCCACCCTGGTGCTGGACGTGACCACCGACGCCGCGCCCGACCTGGCCATCCAGGCGGTGCTGGCGCAATGGGGCCGTTTCGACGGCCTGGTCAACAACGCCGGCATCGGCCACACCAAAGCGCTGCACCTCACCGAGGACGACGACTACGACCGCTTCATGGACGTGTTGATGCGGGCCGTGTTCCGCTTCTCGCGCGCCGCAGTGCGGGCGTTCGGCGACCAGGGCGGCTGCGTGGTGCAGATCGCGTCCATCTTCGGCTTGCTCGGCAGCCCGGGCGCGTCGGCCTATTCGGCCGCCAAGGCCGGCGTGATCGGCCTCACGCGACAGATGGCGGTCGACTACGGACCCCGCGGCATCCGTGTGAACGCGGTGGCGCCCGGCGTGATCGCCACCCCCATGACGCAGGACCGCATCGACCACAGCGAGCGGTTCAAGCGGGTGATGATCGACACCACCCCCTTCCCCCGCATCGGCACGCCCGAAGACATCGCCGGTGCGGTCTCGTTTCTTTGTTCTGCGTCGGCAGCGTTCGTCAACGGCCATGTGCTGGTGGTGGACGGCGGCTGGAGCGCCACCAACTATGTACCGGAGTGAACATGCCACCAGAATCCCAGGACGACCCGATCCACGAACTGCGCCTGTACCGCATCCAGCCCGGCCGCATGGGCGACATCGTGCACCGCTGGCAGGACGATCTGCACAGCCTGTTTCCCAAACACGGCATCCGCCCGCTGGGCACCTGGACGGCGTTCTCCGGCGGCAAGGCGCCGCTGTTCGTGTACCTCATGGGCTGGCGCAATCTGCAGCAACGCACGCAGAGCTTTGCCGGCTTCGTTGCCGATCCGGCCTGGGCCGAAGTGCGCAACCGGACCAATGCCGGCAGTGAACTCGTCGAGCGCTACGAGATCCTGTTCCTGCGCGCCGTGCGCGCGTGGCAGGAGCCGTCGCCCGCCGAGCTCGAGCCCGAGCCCGTATTTGAGCTGATCCTGCAGGAGGTGGCACAGGGCCAGGGCGCAGGGGTGCGCAGCGCGATGCTGGACACCGCGGTGGCGGCCTGGACGGAAGCCGGCGCCCAGGTATGCGGCCTGTTCGACGTGATGAGCGGTTATGCACTGCCGGCCGCGGTGTTCGTCGTGGCCTGGAAAAGCCTGGACCAGCGCCAGCGCGCCCATGACGCACTTGCCGTGCGCCTAGCCGCGCCGCGCAGCGCCGCCCGTGAGCCACTGCTGCAGCGGGCCGAGCAGTACCTGATGCAGTCCGTGCCCGTGCAATGGCGCTGAGACCTCGCGCCTGCTGAGCCATGTTCTATCTCATCCTGACCCATGACAAAGCCGGCGCCGAGGCCTTGCGCGACCAATACCGGGCCGACCACTACGCCTACCTGACCGCCCATCGGCAGCGCATCCTGGCCAGCGGCGGCCTGCAGAACGACGCCGGCGACCGTTTCATCGGCGGCATGATCGTGCTCCAGGTCGACAACCGCGCCGAGGCCGAAGCATTCGCCGCAGACGATCCATTTGCCCGCGCGGGCCTGTTCGCTTCGGTGCGCATCGAGCGCTGGAAACCGGCCTTCTTCAACTTTGAAAACGCAGCATCAGATCCGCCTTGACGCGGGAAAACTTGCGGTCGGGGCGACGGTTCAATGGGCAGCCTTCGTAGGCAGCGTGGACGCCGTTGATGGGCGGCGGCGTGCGCGGCCCCTGATGCACTGCGAGCCGGCCCTGCACCCCGACGCGATTGCGCTACATTTTCCCGATGACCAGCAAGGCAAAAGACCCCAAACCAAGGCCTACGCGCAATGATGCACAACGCCAGTCCATCCTCGAGGCGGCCTCGCGGCTGTTCATCGAAAAGGGTTTCGGCGGCACCAACATCAACGACATCGCCGATGCGGTAGGCAGCACCCGCACGGCGCTCTACTACTACTTCCCCAGCAAGGAAACCATGCTGGAGGCACTGACGGAAGAAGTCACGGAGAAGGCCAGCGCGCTGGCGCAATCGGTCTCGGGCCGCGACGAGTTGCCGGCCGACGAAGCGCTGCGCCTGTTGATCCGGCAGCACGCCGGCCTGATCCTGTCGCACCCGGTGCAGTTCCGCGTGGTGGAGCGCAGCGAGAGCAGCCTGCCCGAGCCGCACCGCTCGGCCGCGCAGAACGCGCGCCGGGCGCTGTTGAACCACTTCGTGCGGGTGATCCAGCGCGGCATCGACGGCGGGCAGTTCCGCCGGGGCGCCAATGCACGCATCGCCGCGTTCTCGATCATCGGCATGTGCAACTGGAGCGCCTGGTGGTTCGACGCCGGGGGTGAAATGCCAGCCGACACCGTGGCCGACACCATCGTCGATTTCGGCCTGCGCATGTTGCTGCCCGAGTCGCCACGCCGCGCCCGCGCGTCCGGCATCGAAGACGCGGTCGGCCAGATGCGCGAGGCGCTGACCGTGTTCGAGGCGCAGTTGAAAACATCGCCGAAACGCTGACCGCGGAACGTCACGCGTCCTTGGCTTCTGCGTTGTTCATTGTTCGCCTGTGTGCCGGTGACGGCTCCCTTTGACGGCCATATGGGAATTCGCAGCTTGGCGTTATGCCGGGGGTGGTTTTGAACGGCTACTATTGTTTAGGTTTGTCCGATACCTGCCCGTGCGAGAACACGATGCCAATCATGACAGCGATGTGAGGGCAGGTGTTGGACAAAGCTCGAGGGAGGAAACCGCGGAACGTACCGT
>JAQGMQ010000164.1 GCA_028292305.1 Rhodoferax sp. | reverse complement strand
TATGCCGTCCAGTGCAGCAATGCCTGGGCGGTTTTTTTCGTTCAGCCGGCGGCGCGCAGCGGCTGCAAGGCCTGCAAAAGCACCGGCGGCAGGGCTTGGGGCCGACGCGTGGCGCGGTCCACATAGACATGGATGAAGTGCCCCTGGGCGGCGGCCGTGGCAGCACCTTCGGCGAACACGCCGATCTCGTAACGCACGCTGGTCCGGCCCAGGTGCGCCACGCGCAAGCCCAGTTCCACCCCCTGGGGAAAGGCCAGCGGCGTGAAGTAGTTGCAGTGGGTTTCAACGACCAGGCCGATGGTCGTTCCTTGCGCAATGTCGAGTGCGCCCTGCGCCACCAGATGGCTGTTCACCACCGTATCGAACCAGTGGTAGTAGATGACGTTGTTGACGTGGCCGTAGGCGTCGTTGTCGGACCAGCGGGTGGCGATGGCGCGGAACATCGGGTAGGCACCGCGCTGCTCGGGCTGCAGGCGGGCCTCGGCTGGGGCTGGGGCTGAAGCTGGCGCGGCGGTCAGGGACGCAGACGTGGGCGAGGGCTGGTTCATGCGCCCGGATTCTGCCAGCACCCCCGGGTGCCAGCCCTGCCTGGCAGCTGTCGAGTTGCGCTTCACCGCACGGGTCATCAACCGGTGAAACGCCGTTTTAGGAGGCCCGCCCTAATATGCTGCACTGCAGCGAAAACCGCTTGCAAGGGCGCTGGGCGTCTCTATAATTCAACCCATGCTGCACTGCAACATAACCGGATCGGCCGGACAAATGAGTCGGAGCAGTAGCCAAGTTCCCTTTTTTTACTCAACTGGAGATATTGAATTATGTTGACCGCAGAACAAATTCTGGCTTCGCACAAAGCAACCATCGAAACCCTGTTCGGCCTGACGAGCAAGGCTTTCGAAGGCGTCGAAAAGCTGGTCGAGCTGAACGTGACCGCTTCCAAGGCTGCCTTGTCCGAAGCCGCTACCCACTCGCAAGCTGTGCTGAGCGTGAAGGACGCGCAAGAACTGTTGGCCCTGCAAGCCAGCATGCTGCAACCCCTGGCCGAAAAGACCGCTGCCTACAGCCGTCACCTGTATGACATCGCCCAAGGCACGGGCACCGAATTCACCAAGGCCATCGAAGTGCAAGCTTCCGAAGCCCAGAAGAAGATTGCCGGTCTGGTCGACAGCGCCGTGAAGAACGCGCCTGCCGGTTCCGAGTCCGCCGTCGCCGTGATGAAGAGCGCCATGGCCACCGCCAACAACGCTTTCGAATCCGTGCAAAAGGCTGTGAAGCAAGCTTCCGATACCGCTGAAGCCAACTTCAAGGCTGTGGCTGCCACGGCAGTGAACGCCGGCGCCGCCGCTGCCAAGAAGCGTTAATCCAATGGGTCAGGCGCGGCACATTGCCGCGATGGCCCAGAGCCGGCCCAGCCGGTTCTTACTGAGTCTCCTCGGATCCTTTCGAAGCCGCATGGCGCAGGGATCCCTTTAAGGGCCTCGTCGCAAGACGAGGCCTTTTTTTGCGCTTTTGGCCCCCCGGCCCGGCCCGCACGACGGTAAGGCCCGCCAACTCATTTGCGCAAGGTTTCCATCGCCGCCTTCAGTTGCGGCAAGGCCTTCAGCATCGCCTGCCGTCCGGCCTCGATGGAGCGCAGCCGGGCGTGGAAGTCGGCGCTTTGCACACCGACCAGACCGGGCCGCACCACCACGTCGGCATCGCGCAACTCATAGCTGTTGATGCTCTTGCCCATGATGGCGAAAGTCTGCAGCAGGATCTGCAGGCTGTCGCCCGCCAGGTTGCCTTCGGGCGGGCTCGAGATGTCGACCGCGATCACCAGCTCGGCGCCCATCTGCCGCGCGTAACGCACCGGCACGGGAGAGACCAGACCGCCGTCCACGTATTCGTGGCCCGATATCTTGACCGGCAAAAACAGCGCCGGCACGGCGCTGGAAGCCCGCACCGCCGTGCCGGTGTCGCCACGCTGGAACAACACGCCCTGCCCGCTGTTGAGGTCGGTGGCCACGATGCCCAGCGGCAGCGGCATGTCCTGGATCTTGCGGCCAGCGAGTTGGGCGTTCACGTAACGCGCCAAGGCTTCGCCGCGCAACATGCCGCGGCTGAAGATGGGCAGGGTCCAGTCGGTGAACGCGGCCTCTTCCATGGTCTGCGCCACCTGCAGCAGCTGGGCGCTGTTCTTGCCGCTGGCGTAGAGCGCAGCCACCAGGCTGCCGGCGGATGTACCCACCACCAGGTCGGGCTTGATGCCGGCCTCTTCGAGCACCTGGATCACGCCCACATGGGCAAAGCCGCGCGCCGCACCGCCGCCGAGCGCGAGTCCGATGCGCGGTGGCCGCGTGACCACGCCCGGCGGCGCGGCAACCGGCGGCAGTGCCACCGGCGGCACGGTGGCCACGGGTGCCGTCATGCAGCCCGCCAGCACCGCGCAGGCGGCCAAACCGGTCCAGGCGGCAGCCCGTGTTCTGGTCCGTGCACCGGCCCGACGGAACACGGGGTTATCGAGAATTATTCGCAATGCGTGTCTTATCATCTGAAGCTTCAGCCTATCTTTTCTCTCTGGAATCTCACATGCACCACCAAGCCGCAGCGGCCATCGCCGCCGCCCTGCTGGCCACCGCGGGCGTGGCCCAGGCCCAGCAGCAGGTCGTCAACCTGTACTCGGCCCGGCACTACGCCACCGACGAAGCCCTGTATTCCAACTACACCAAGGCCACCGGCATCAGGATCAACCGCGTCGACGCGGACGATGCCGGCATTCTCGCCCGGCTGAAGGCCGAGGGCGCGGCCTCTCCCGCCGACGTGATCCTGCTGGTCGAAGCGGCCCGGCTGTACAGCGTCGAAAAGGCCGGCCTGTTCCAGCCGATCCATTCCAAATTGCTGGAAGACGTGATCCC
>JAQGMQ010000730.1 GCA_028292305.1 Rhodoferax sp. | reverse complement strand
ACGGCCCGGCCGACGTGCAGAAGGCCTGGGACTACGCCATGGCCGGCGGCCGCGTCAGCCACGGCCGCGTCATCGTCGAAGGCTTCATCGACTTCGACTACGAGATCACCCAGCTGACCGTGCGCGCCATGGGGGCCGACGGCAACATCGAAACCCATTTCTGCGAGCCCATCGGCCACGTGCAGGTCAGCGGCGACTACGTGGAGAGCTGGCAGCCGCACCCCATGCACCCGGCCGCGCTGGAGAAGTGCCGCCAGATCTGCAAGGCCGTGACCGACAACCTGGGTATCGGCTTCGACGGAAAACCCTCGGGTCTCGGCCTGTTCGGCGTGGAGCTGTTCGTGAAGGGCGAAAACGTCTGGTTCAGCGAGGTCAGCCCGCGCCCGCATGACACGGGCATGGTGACGATGGCCACGCAATGGCAGAACGAATTCGAACTTCATGCCCGCGCCATCCTCGGCCTGCCCGTCAACACCGCGCTGAAGAGCCCCGGCGCCAGCGCCGTGATCTACGGCGGTGCGGACGCCAAGGGCATCGTCTTCGACGGCGTAGCCGAGGCGATGCGCGTGCCCAACACCGACATCCGCCTGTTCGGCAAACCCGAGAGCTTCGTCAAGCGCCGCATGGGCGTGGCGCTGGCATTCGATGCCGACGTGGAGACGGCGCGGGTGAATGCCAAGCTGGCGGCGTCGAAGGTGAAGCCGCGGGTGGTTTGAGGGCGCGGAGGCGCTCGGCGGCAGAGCCTGGCCGACGCGACGTCTTACGCGCCGGCCAGCATTCTGACCACCAGCAAGCGGTCTTTCATCGCGCGTGAGGCACGCGGTTTCAGCATGACCGCTAGGATGCTCCCATGCCATACATCGACTGGGTGAACTGGGCCGAAGCATCCGCCTACCGGATCTTGCTGGCCGCGGCCGCGGCGGTGGTGCTCGCACTGGTCGTGCACCGCGCCGGTTCGGCCGTGTTGCGCCGGCTGACGCGGTCTTCGCCGATCGCCTCCACCGTGGTCGAGCAATGCCGTTCGCCTGCGCAATTCCTGTTGCCGCTGGTGGCATTGCAAGCCGTGTGGCAGGCCGCGCCGGATGCGTTCCCGATGATCGATGGCATCCGCCATGCCAACGGCCTGCTGTTGCTCGCCACGCTCACCTGGCTCGGCGTGCGCGCGGTGCGCGGCGTGGCCCGGGGAGTGGTGAGCCGCTACCCGGTCACGGTAGAAGACAACCTCAATGCACGCCGCATCCAGACGCAGACGCAGCTGCTGGCGCGCACCGCCATGTTCATCGTGTTGCTGGCGGGGCTGGCGCTGATGTTGATGACTTTCCCCGGGGCGCGCCAGTTTGGCGCCAGTTTGCTGGCCTCGGCGGGTGTGGTGGGGCTGGTGGCCGGGATTGCCGCGCGGCCGGTGTTCAGCAACCTGATCGCCGGTCTGCAGATCGCGCTGGCGCAGCCGCTCCGGCTCGACGATGTGCTGATCGTGCAGGGCGAATGGGGCCGCGTCGAAGAGATCACCGGCACCTACGTGGTGCTGGCGATCTGGGACCAGCGGCGGCTCATCATCCCGCTGCAGTGGTTCATCGAAAATCCGTTCCAGAACTGGACGCGCAAGAGCGCCGAGCTGATCGGCACGGTGTTCATGTGGGTCGACTACCGCATGCCATTGGCGCCCTTGCGCGAAGCCGCCCTGGTCGCCTGCAAGGCCTCGCGCAACTGGGACGGTCGGTTGTGCCTGCTGCAGGTGGTGGAGGCGGGCGAACGTGCAATGCAGTTGCGCTGGCTCGTGACCTCGGCCAATTCCAGCCAGAGCTGGGACCTGCGTTGCGAAGTGCGTGAAGCGGTGGTCGATTTCGTGCAGCGCGAATTTCCACAGTTCCTGCCCCAGCTGCGCGCGGAGGTGGCCAAGCACGCAAGCGCCCACCCCGGCAGCCCGGAAGACCTCCAGCCGCCGCCACCGCCGGCATAACGGCTCAGGCCCGAACGATTGCCAGGCCTTGCGCCGTGAAGGCGGCCGTGGCTTTTTCGGCGGTGTCGCGCTCCACGATCAGGCCCGTGGCCTCGCTGCAGGCCGCGATCACATAGGGTGAGGCGGCATTCAATTTTTCGGCGGACGCCAGCACCCAGGTCTCGGCGGCGTGGCCTATCATCGCGCGTTTGACGAGCGCTTCTTCCATGTCGCCGGTGCTCAGGCCGACGCTGGCGCTCACGCCCGAGGCGCCCATGAAGAACAGGTCGGCGTGCACCCGGCCAATGGCCTCGACCGCGGCCGCTCCCACGGCCACCACCGAGTGTTTGTAGAACCGGCCACCCACCAGCAAGACTTCGACGAGCGGGTGGTCGACCAGCGCCAGCGCGATGGTGGGGCTGTGCGTGACCACCGTGGCGCGCAGGCTGTGCGGCAGCTGCAGCGCGAGTTGCTGGCAACTGGTGCCGCCGTCGATGAACACCACCTGGCCCGACTGCACCATGCCGGCGCCGGCCTTGGCGATGGCCTGCTTGCCGCTGATCTGCAAGCCACTGCGCGCGGCGAAGTTGGCCGCCGCGGGCGATGCGGGCAACGCCCCACCGTGCACCCGTTGCAGCAGGCCGGCCGTGGCCAGCGCACGCAGGTCACGGCGGATGGTGTCTTCCGAGAGGCCGAGGCTTTCGCTCAGGCTGGCGGCCACGATGCGGCCGTCTTGCCGCAGCTTGTCGAGGATCAGTTGTTTGCGTTGCTGGGTGAGCATGGCGGTCATGTTAGCCGGCCTGCACGTTTGCACGGTATTTCTTGTTATTGCACGAATATGCTTGTTATTGATAGAATCTGCGCATTGAAAGCCGCTACAGGAGCCTGACCGTGCAAACCTTGCAAACTTCCACCGCTGAAAACGTCCGCATCGTCGACGTGCAAGTCCTGTCGAACGACTGGTATGTGCTGAAGAAGAACACCTTCGACCTGCGCCGGCGCGACGGCCAGTGGCAACGCCAGAGCCGCGAGACCTACGACCGCGGCAACGGCGCCACCATCCTGCTGTACAACCGGGCGCGCCGCACGGTGGTGTTGACGCGCCAGTTCCGCTTCCCGGCTTTTGTCAACGGCACGCCCGACGGCCGGCTGATCGAAACCTGCGCCGGCCTGCTGGACCAGGACGACCCCGCCACCTGCATCCGCCGCGAGGTGGAAGAGGAAACCGGCTTCCGCATCCACGACGTGCGCAAGGTGTTCGAGGCCTACATGAGCCCGGGCTCGGTGACGGAGCGGGTGTTCTTCTTCGTGGGCGAGTACGCGGCCGGCGACAAGGTGTCGGATGGCGGCGGCCATGCGCACGAGGGTGAAGACATCGAGGTGCTGGAGGTGGGCCTGGAGCGCGCGCTGGCCATGGTGGCCAGCGGGGAAATTTGCGATGGCAAGACCATCATGCTGCTCCAGTACGCGGCGTTGAACGGGCTGGGCTGATGGGGTTGTAACCTCTCCCGCGCGCGGGAAAGGGCCAGGGTAGGGGCCAGCCAGTCACCTCAAATGACCGTCGCCCCCAAGCCACCTTCCGACATCACCAACCTGCCCCGCCCGTTGTTCTTGGCCTGGTACAGCGCCAAGTCGGCCCGGGCCAACAGCCCGGCCAACGTCGCGTCGCCGTCCTTCAGCACCGCCACGCCCGCGCTGAAGTCCATCGCAAAGCCCAGTTCCTTGTGCGCCACCTCGCGCAGCCGGCTGCGCAGCCGCTGGTCGAAGCCGGAGCTCGCCGACTTGTGCGTGTTCGACAACACGATGCAGAACTCTTCCCCGCCGAGCCGGCCCACCAGGTCGCCGGTGCGCCGCGTCTCGCGCAGCAGTCGGGCGAACAGCTTCAGCGCCTGGTCGCCCACCTCGTGGCCGTGGTTGTCGTTGATGCGCTTGAAGTGGTCCAGGTCGAGCATGATCATGGTCAACGGCTGTTGATAACGCTGGGCGTTGGCGAACATGGCTTCGGCGCGGTCGGTCCAGCCGCGGCGGTTGAACAGGCCGGTCAGGCCGTCGGTCATGGCCATGGTGCGCAGCTTGCCTTCTGCCTCTTCGCGCCAGGCCACGAGCACCGCCACGGTGAACAGCACCAGGGTCACGTTGGCGCCCACGGCCGTGGCCAGGTTCACCGGGTGCGGGGTCTGAAAGGAGGGGTAGCTGCTCGTCAGGAAGGCGCCGAGCACACCCCGCGCCGCGGTCAGCACCGCCATGGTCATCAGGCAGGCGAACAGCAGCCAGCGCCACGGCCGCGTGCTTTGCCGCAGCGGCATCAGCGTGGCGCGGGCCACGATAAGCGCGGCTGCCGCCAGGCAGAAATTGCCCCAGCCCGCGCGAAAGGCGTCGTTGAACGCGCCCAGCGCGTATCCCAGCGGCGCCAGCACCACCAGCGCCCGCAGCCAGCGTTCACCCGGCCGGTGGCCCAGCCAGCCGCCGAGCGCGCGGTGCATGAGCCAGTGGCTGAGGCCGAAGAAGGCGACCGACAGCGTCATCATCGCCAGCGCATAGCCATGGCCCGAGGCGATGATGGCCCACCAGCCGATCGACTGGGCCAGCAGGCTCAGTTGCGCGCAGCGCGCGGCAATGCTGATGCGCCGGCCCATGATGACGGGCAGCGCAGCGGAGACCATGAGCAGGTTGACCGCGGTCATCACCAGCAGGGTGAGAATGTCGAGCTGCATCGTTGGGTGTATCCCTGTTTTGCTTTTTCTTCTGGGCTTGCCGGTCTACTGGAACGCCACCTCGGCAAAACTGCGCAGCTTGCGGCTGTGCAGCTGGTCGATCCCCTGCGCCCGCAGCAGCTCGATGGCCCGGATGCCGATGCGCAGATGCTGGTCCACGCGCTCGCGGTAGAAGTGGTTGGCCATGCCGGGCAGCTTGATCTCGCCGTGCAGCGGCTTGTCGCTCACGCACAGCAGTGTGCCGTATGGCACGCGGAAACGGAAGCCGTTGGCCGCAATGGTGGCGCTTTCCATGTCCAGCGCCACTGCCCGGCTCTGGCTGAAGCGGCGCTGCGGCTGGTTGTTGGGCAGCAGTTCCCAGTTGCGGTTGTCGGTGCTGGCCACGGTGCCGGTGCGCATGATGTTCTTCAGCGCCACGCCCTGCATCTGGGTGACGTCGGCCACCGCGGCTTCCAGCGCCACCTGGATCTCGGCCAGCGCCGGGATCGGCACCCACAGCGGCAGCTCTTCGTCGAGCACGTGGTCTTCGCGCACATAGCCGTGGGCCAGCACGTAGTCGCCCAGTTGCTGGCTGTTGCGCAGGCCGGCGCAATGGCCGAGCATGATCCAGGCATGCGGGCGCAGCACGGCGATGTGGTCGGTGATGTTCTTGGCGTTGGCCGGGCCCACGCCGATGTTGACCATGGTGATGCCGCCGCGGTCGGCGCGCACCAGGTGGTAGCCGGGCATCTGCGGCAGCCGGGGCGGCGGCACGCCCAGCGCGTCGTTGGGCTCGGCGGCCAGGCCGGTGCGGCGCGTGATCACGTTGCCCGGCTCGATGAAGGCGATGTATTCGCTGTGCGGATCGGCCATGGCCTCGTGGCCCATGCGCACGAATTCGTCGATATAGAACTGGTAGTTGGTGAACAGCACGAAGTTCTGAAACCACTCCGGTCCGGTGCCGGTGTAGTGGCGCAGGCGGTGCAGCGAATAGTCGACCCGCGGCGCGGTGAACAGCGACAGCGGCTGCGGCTCGCCCGGGTGCGGTTCGTAGGTGCCGTTGGCGATGCCGTCGTCCATGGCACCCAGGTCGGGCAGGTCGAACACGTCGCGCATCAGCAGGCGCCGCTCGGCGGGCAGCGAGCCTTCAATGTGATCGTGCTCGGCGAACGAGAAGTGCACGGGAATCGGCTGGGTGCTGGTGCCCACTTCGAGCTCCACGCCGTGGTTCTCGCGCAGCAGGCGGAACTGCTCCAGGTAGTAGTTGCCATACAGGTCGGGCCGGGT
>JAQGMQ010000661.1 GCA_028292305.1 Rhodoferax sp. | reverse complement strand
ATCTTGCCGTCCGCCTCGAGGCCGCTTTGCATGGCCTTGGCGTCCACCGACACCTGGCCGGTCGGCATGGCTTTGGGCTCGACGATGATCAAGGTCGTGGCGGTGATGTCGGTCGAGGCATTGGCGGCGACGCTGTTGTACAGCAGCACATGCACCAGAGAGCCGCCGCGTGACAGGCTGCCGTAAAGGAAGCGCCCATCTTCGGGCGCGAGTGCGCTGTAGGTCGAGTAGGTGCTCGTGCTGCCAGCTTGCGGTATGGAGCCCTCGGCCCACTTGAAGCCATTGACGATGTCGAGTTCTCGCGTCCAGGCGAAATAGAGGTCGGCACAATTCGACTCGCAAGTGAAGCGACGCTCCAGGCCCGCCGCGGTCAGCGCCTGTTCGTAGTTGCGGTATACCTCGAGTCGGCTTTTGCCCTGTGGCGCGAGGTACACCAGGCGCGTCACCTTGCCTTCGAGCGTCACCTTGTCGAGCATTTTGCTGTCCTTGACGCGCAGCCCCGTGGGCAGACTGATTTCTTCCCAATCGCTGCTGCGGTAGCCGGTGAGCCAGGAGCCCGTGAAGCGTTTGATGAGCGGGTGGTCCTGCGCGCCGCGCACGTCTGCGCCGTATTTGCCGGCGGCCTGGGCGGCTGGGCCGGCCATGAGCGCTAGCATCGCCAGGCACAGCGACAGAAAGAGTTTCAAGGAGGAGCGGCGGGCATGCAGTAAGGTCATCGCGTGGTCGTCCGAAGGCAGTGGAAATGCGCCATTGTTGGACAGGCTGCCGAATTTTCTTCGCCGCGACCCTACGTTTTCAATTGGTTACGCGCGACGGCGTCTGCCGTGTGCTCAATCCAGTTGTCCGCAAAAAAGGCCCGGAGCTTGACGCTGCGGGCCTTTTCCAATGATGCGCAGCGTGGCTCAGAACGGAATGTCATCATCCATGTCATCGAACCCGCTCGACGCCCGCGGTGCCGGTGCCGGCGCCGCTGGCCGAGAAGCCGGTGCTGCCGCAGGGCGAGCCGGTGCCGCGGCCGCGGGGCGGCGGGCCGGTGGTGGCGCGTTGTCGTAACCGCCGCCATCGTCGTAACCCCCACCGTTGTCACCGCCACCGCCTTGTGGGCCGCCCTGGCCCTGGCGGCTGCCGAGCATGGTCATTTCGCTGGCGATGATTTCGGTGATCGATTTTTCAACGCCGGTGGCGTCGTTGTACTTGCGGCTGCGGATCGAGCCTTCCACGTACACCTGCGAGCCCTTGCGCAGGTACTGCTCGACGATGCCGGCCAGGCCGCCGCGGAACGTGACGCGGTGCCATTCGGTGGCTTCGCGGCGTTCGCCGGTCTGTTTGTCCTTCCAGGATTCGGTGGTGGCGATGGTCACGTTGGCCACACGGTCGCCGCTGGGGAAGGTGCGCACTTCGGGGTCGCGGCCCAAGTTGCCGATGAGGATGACTTTGTTGACGGATGCCATGTTCGCTGCCTAAAGAGAGGGGGTCTGGGGAGACGGCGCGTCGCGCGCCAGACTGTCGATTGTGCACGAATCGCTCGCCGCCAAGTCGACGATTCTGTCGGGCGCCCAGCCCCTTGCCAGGGCGGCACCGCCGGCCGCGCAGCGCCTGTTTCGCGCTGTCCCGGAGCGAGACGTCGAGCGGTTCAGTGCCCGCCCGGCTTGCCGGCCATCAAAGGCCGCAGGCCCCAGGTGATGGCCAGCCACAGCACACACAGCAGCAGCGTGCCGGCGAACAGGGTCGGCGCGCCGGCCGTCTTCACCACCAGCCCGCCGAGCGCGCCGCCGGCAAACAGGCCGAGCGACTGCAGCGTGTTGTACAGGCCCAGCGCAGCGCCGCGCAGCGGGGCCGGCGCCAACTTCGAGACCAGGCTGGGCTGGCTGGCCTCCAGCGTGTTGAAGGCGCAGAAAAACAGAAACAGCAGGCCCGCCAGCGGCCACAGGGCGGCATCGCCCGCGCCGCGCCCGGCCACCAGCGCCAGGCCGATCTGCACCAGCAGCATCAGCACCACCGCGCCCCGCAGCGCGGCCCGCAGGTAGCCGCGGCGCTCCAGCGGAAACAGCAGGGCGCCCATCACCACGAACGACGCCAGCACCGCCGGCAGGTAGATTTCCCAGTGCCGGTCCTTGGCCAGGCCGGCCTGCACCAGCAGCGCGGGCACGGCCACCCACATGGCCATCTGCACGGTGTGCAGCACGAACACGCCGGCGTTCAGCCGCAGCAGGTCGGCGTGGGCCAGCACGTCGCGGATGCGGCCGCGCGGTGCGTTCTGGTGGCGCGGCGGCTCGGGCGGCACCACCCGCAGCAACAGCCCGATGGCGGCCAGCGCCAGCGTGCCGGTGAGCGCGAACAACCCGGCCAGGCCGGTGTGCGCGGCCAGCGGCGGCGCGATGACCAGCGCCAGCGCGAACATCAGCCCGATGCTGCCGCCGACCAGCGCCATGGCCTTGGTGCGCACGCTGTCGCGGGTCAGGTCGGCCAGCAGTGCCGTGACGGCCGCGGATACGGCACCGGCGCCCTGCAGCGCCCGGCCGGCCAGCAGGCCGGTGAGGCTGTCGGCCGCGGCGGCCACGAAACTGCCGAGCGCGAACACCAGCAGGCCGGCCACGATCACCCGTTTGCGGCCCAGCCGGTCGGAGGCCAGGCCGAACGGCATCTGCAGGAAGGCCTGGGTCAGGCCGTAGATGCCCATGGCCAGCCCGACCAGGGCCGGATCGTCGCCGCCCGGGTATTTGCGCGCTTCGAGGGCGAACACCGGCAGCACCAGGAACAGGCCGAGCATGCGCAGCGCAAAAATCGCCGCGAGCGACAGGCTGGCGCGGCGCTCCGGCGCGGTCATCGCGTGGGCGGATGGCGCGGGCGGCGCGTCTGCGTTGCCGGCAGCGGCCGCGGCGTTTTGAAGAGGAGAAAAGGCGGAATCCGGCACGGGTCGAAGAGGAAAAGAGGGGTCGAAAGACCCGAACAACCCTTGATTCTCCCCGATCACCCGGAGGCCCCTCGCCCCGCGTGGCCGTCTTTAACTATCATGGCGGGTTGTCCGCCAGCTTCTGCCCACTTTGAACTCACCTCACACCGATCCCGTCCGCGAAGCCATCCTCCAGCGCCTGGCCCTGCAGCAGCAGCGCATCAGCGTGCGGGGTGCCCGCACGCACAACCTGAAGAACATCGACCTCGACATCCCGCGCAACCAGCTGGTGGTGATCACCGGCCTGTCGGGTTCGGGCAAGTCGAGCCTGGCTTTCGACACGCTGTATGCCGAGGGCCAGCGGCGTTATGTGGAGAGTCTGTCGACCTACGCGCGCCAGTTCCTGCAACTGATGGACAAGCCCGACGTCGACATGATCGAGGGCCTGAGCCCGGCGATCTCCATCGAGCAGAAGGCCACCAGCCACAACCCGCGTTCCACGGTCGGCACCGTGACCGAGATCCACGACTACCTGCGCCTGCTGTTCGCCCGCGCCGGCACGCCGTATTGCCCCGACCACAACCTGCCGCTGCAGGCCCAGACGGTGAGCCAGATGGTCGACACCGTGCTGGCCCTGCCGGAGGACACGCGGCTGATGGTGCTGGCGCCGATCGCGCGCGAGAGAAAAGGCGAATTCGTCGACACCTTCGCCGAGCTGCAGGCCCAGGGTTATGTGCGCTTTCGGGTCGACGGCGAATCGGTCGAGTTCGACAACCTGCCCAAGCTCAAGAAGACCGAGAAACACAACATCGACGTGGTGATCGACCGCATCAAGGTGCGCGGCGAATCCGATGTGGTGGGCCGCGACCAGGTGCGCCAGCGGCTGGCCGAAAGCTTCGAGGCCGCGCTGCGCCTGGCCGACGGCCGCGCGCTGGCGATCGAGATGGACACACAGCGCGAGCATCTGTTCAACGCCAAGTTCTCCTGCCCGGTGTGCAACTACTCGATCAGCGAACTCGAGCCGCGGCTGTTTTCGTTCAACTCGCCGGTGGGCGCCTGCCCGAGCTGCGACGGCCTGGGCCAGCAGGAATTCTTCGACCCGACGCGGGTGGTGGCCTTCCCCACGCTGAGCCTGGCCAGCGGCGCCATCAAGGGCTGGGATCGGCGCAACGGCTACTACTTCGCGCTGCTCGAAAGCCTGGCCAAGCATTACCGCTTCGACATCGAGCAGGCCTTCGACAGCCTGCCCGAGGCGGTGCAGCAGGCGCTGCTGCACGGTTCGGGCGAAGAGGAAATCCGCTTCAGCTACACCATGGAATCGGGTGTCTCGCAGGGCAAGAAGGTCACCAAGAAACACGCCTTCGAAGGCATCATCCCGAACATGCAGCGGCGTTACCGCGAGACCGATTCGGTGCTGGTGCGCGAAGACCTGGCCCGTTACCGCAGCACCCAGCCCTGCCCCGATTGCGGCGGTTCGCGCCTGCGCCGCGAGGCCCGCCACGTGAAGATCGGCGAAGGCGCGCAGGCCCGCGCCATCTTCGAGATCAGCCGCGCCACGCTGCGCGAGAGTTTTGCCTATTTCGGCGAGCTGTCGATGCACGGCTCCAAGGCCGAGATCGCCGACAAGGTGGTGCGCGAAATCGGCCTGCGCCTCAAGTTCCTGAACGACGTCGGGTTGAACTACCTGAGCCTGGACCGCAGCGCCGAAACGCTGTCGGGCGGCGAGTCGCAGCGCATTCGCCTGGCGTCGCAGATCGGCTCGGGTTTGACGGGCGTGATGTATGTGCTCGACGAGCCCAGCATCGGCCTGCACCAGCGCGACAACGACCGCCTGATCGACACGCTGAAACACCTGCGCGACATCGGCAACAGCGTGCTGGTGGTGGAACACGACGAAGACATGATGCGCGCCGCCGACCACATCATCGACATGGGCCTGGGCGCGGGCGTGCACGGCGGCAAGGTGATCGCGCAGGGCACGTTCGACCAGGTGCGTGACACGCCCGAATCGCTCACCGGCCAGTACCTGGCGCACACGCTGCAGATCGCCGTGCCGCGGCGCCGCACGCCGTGGCTGCCGGTGCTGGAGGCCGAAGCCGCGGCGCCTGCCCGCAAAGCGACGAAGGAGGCCAAGGCCGCCCCAGCCAAGCTGCAGATGCTGAGCATTCTGGGCGCCACGGGCCACAACCTGAAGGGCGTGAACGTCGACATCCCGGTGGGCCTCTTCACCTGCGTGACCGGCGTTTCGGGCTCGGGCAAATCGACCCTGGTGAACGACACGCTCTACACCGCGGTGGCCCGCCAGATCTACCGCGCGCATGACGAACCGGCGCCGCATGAAGAGATCGTCGGCATCGAGCATTTCGACAAGGTCATCAATGTCGACCAGTCGCCGATCGGCCGCACGCCGCGCAGCAACCCGGCCACCTACACCGGCCTGTTCACGCCGATCCGTGAGCTGATGGCCGAGGTGCCGATGGCCAAGGAGCGCGGCTACGGGCCGGGTCGCTTCTCGTTCAACGTGGCGGGCGGCCGCTGCGAGGCCTGCCAGGGCGACGGCGTGGTGAAGGTGGAGATGCACTTCCTGCCCGACGTGTATGTGGCATGCGACGTCTGCAAGGGCGCGCGCTACAACCGCGAGACGCTGGAAGTGCAGTGGAAGGGCCGCAATATCGCGCAGATCCTGGACATGACGGTGGAAGACGCGCACCTGTTCCTGAAGGCCGTTCCCACCATCGCACGCAAATTGCAGACGCTGCTGGACGTGGGCCTGTCGTACATCAAGCTGGGCCAGGCCGCGACCACGTTGTCCGGCGGCGAGGCGCAGCGGGTGAAGTTGGCGCTCGAATTGTCCAAGCGCGACACCGGCCGTACGCTCTACATCCTGGACGAGCCGACCACCGGCCTGCACTTCGCCGACATCGACCTGCTGCTGCGCGTGCTGCACCAATTGCGCGACGCCGGCAACACCATCGTCGTCATCGAGCACAACCTGGACGTGATCAAGACCGCCGACTGGATCATCGACATGGGGCCGGAGGGCGGCGCCGGTGGCGGTGAAGTCGTGGGTGTGGGCACGCCCGAGGAGATCGCCGCCAACCCGGCCAGCCACACCGGGCGTTACCTCAAGCGCCTGCTTTAGATCGCGCGCGGAACTAAGATGTTCAATCGATCATCTTCCTGTCCACGATGCCCCAACCCTCAAGCGCTGCGAAGCGCAAAACAGCCCGGCCAGGGCGGCGCACCGCTTCGGTGCCCGGCGCTGCCGGTGTGCCGATGGACAACGCCGCCAGGGCCCTGGTGCTGCAGGGCGGCGGTGCGTTAGGCGCCTACCAGGCGGGTGTCTATGAGGCCCTGCTGGAATGCGACAAGAAGCTCGACTGGGTCGCGGGCGTATCGATCGGCGCGATCAACGCGGCCCTGATCGCGGGCAACGCGCCCGAGCAGCGTGTCGCGCGCCTGGCCGAGTTCTGGCAACTGGTTTCGTCGGGGCCGGCCCAGAGCGCCTCGCCGCAGTTGGCCCAGTGGGGCGACCGGGCCGCGCTGAACCAGTGGAGCGCGATGGCCGGCGCGCTGTTCGGCATTCCCGGTTTTTTCCGGCCGCGCCTGGACCCCTCGCTGCTGCTGGGCGGCGCCGCGCCGGTGCTGAGCTACTACGACACCGCGCCGTTGAAGGCGACGCTGGAGCGGCTGGTCGACTTCGACCGCATCAACCATCGCGAGACGCGGCTGAGCGTAGGCGCGGTGGAACTGCGTTCCGGCAACTCGGTGTACTTCGACAACGCGACGCAAAAGATCGGCGTCGAACACATCATGGCCAGCGGCGCGCTGCCGCCGGGCTTTCCGCCGGTCCATATCGACGGCCAGGACTACTGGGACGGCGGCATCCTGTCCAACACACCGCTGCAGTATGTGCTGGACACCTTTCCGCGGACCCAGCGGCTGGTGGTGCTGCAGGTCGACCTGTTCAGCGCGCGCGGCCCGATGCCGCGGACCCTGTCGGAAGCGGTGGAGCGGCAAAAGGACATCAGCTATTCCAGCCGCACCCGCATGAACACCGACGCGCTGGCGGCCAACGTGAATCTGCAGCAGGCCCTGGCCGACCTGATCAAGAAGCTGCCGGCGCAGTTGCGGGAAGATCCGAGCGTAGCCGCGTTGAGCGCCCACATGACGCACCAGCCGATCGACATCGTCCACCTGATCTACCGCGACAAACCGTACGAGCTCGACTCCAAGGACTACGAATTCTCCCGCGCGATGGTGACCGAGCACTGGGAGGCCGGGGCGCGCGACATGCGCAACACCATCGCCCATCCCGAGTGGCTGGAACGCGCCACCGCCAATGGCGTGACCACTTTCGACCTGACCGAGCCGGGACCCGGGCGGGTTCGACGCCCCGCGCTGCAGAAGGTCCTGGGCCCATGAACACCGTGCAATTCGACGACCTCGGCTGACCCCGGGCGCACGCCTTCCCTTCAACCCCACTTTTCCGGAGTCACACATGCAGCTCAAAGACAAGGTCGCCTTCATCACCGGCTCGGCCAGCGGAATCGGCAAGGAGATTGCCATCGTGTACGCCCGGGAGGGCGCAAAGATCGTCATCGCCGACCTGAACAAGGAGGCAGCCGAGGCGACTGCCGCCGAACTCGTGGCCGGCGGCGCGCAGGCGATCGGCGTCGCCGTCGACGTGACCCGCGAAGACCAGGTGGACGCTGCCGTCGAGCAGGCTGCCGCCGCGTTCGGCGGGATCGACATCCTCATCAGCAATGCCGGCATCCAGATCGTCCACCCGGTGGAGGAGTTCACATTCGCGGATTGGAAGAAGATGCTCGCGATCCACCTGGACGGCGCCTTCCTCACGACCCGGGCCTGCCTGAAGCACATGTACGCGCAGGGCCGCGGCGGGACGGTGATCTACATGGGCTCGGTGCACTCCAAGGAGGCGTCGCTGCTCAAGGCGCCCTACGTGACGGCCAAGCACGGCCTGATCGGGCTGTGCAAGACCGTCGCCAAGGAAGGCGCGAAGCACAACGTGCGCGCCAACGTGATCTGCCCGGGCTTCGTGCGCACGCCGCTGGTGGAAAAGCAGATTCCCGAGCAGGCCAGGGCGTTGGGTATCACGGAGGAAGAGGTCATCAAGAACGTGATGCTGAAGGACACCGTCGACGGCGAATTCACCACCGTCGACGATGTCGCCCAGACCGCCTTGTTCCTCGCCAGCTTCCCGAGCAATGCGCTGACGGGGCAGTCCATCGTAGTGAGCCACGGCTGGTTCATGCAATAACGCTGCATCGTTAAACAAAGGGGGCGTGGGTTCAATTCCTGCCAGTCCGCACCAGACACAGTAACAAGAAGAAGGACCCGGACAGCCCACGCTGCCCGGGTCTTATTTTTTTCGTGTGGCGTTTGCGTCGGAAAAACTGCAAAAATTGCAACTTCCTCCGCGGAGCTGCTGTACAATTAATCACAAATTCTGCCCTACCTTCAGGGCGTCATCGGGCCGGATT
>JAQGMQ010000639.1 GCA_028292305.1 Rhodoferax sp. | reverse complement strand
GCCGCAACGCCCGCACCGGTGGCGCCCGCCGCCCCGGCCACGCGGGCGCCAGGTTCACGCCTGGACCAGCGCATCGAGCACATCCAGATCGAAGACAAGGGTGCACGCATCGACGAGCTGCGTTTTGGTGGCGAAACCCAGAGCATCACCGTGCAGCCGTCCAACGGCATGCCCGCGTATGAAGTGGTGCCAGCCAATGGCGCCCGCAGCCGCCCCCTGGGCGAGCGCGACGCGGCTTCCGGCAATTCGGGCCAGCGTGTCTGGAAACTCTTCAATTTCTGAGTCCCTGACTCGATCCCCCGCGATGGCCGTTTACACGCAAGTCTCTTTGCAAGAGGCGCAGGCTCTGCTGCGCCAACTCGATCTCGGCGAGGCCAGCGCATTGCGCGGCATCGAAGGCGGGATCGAGAACACCAACTATTTCGTCACCACGGACGATGCCGAGTTCGTGCTCACGCTGTTCGAACGGCTGAGCTTCGAACAGCTGCCTTTCTACCTGTACCTCATGAAGCACCTGGCGCAGCGCGGCATTCCCGTGCCCGACCCGGTGGCCAACCGCGACGGCGACGTGCTGCACAACGTGCTGGGCAAACCAGCCTCGGTGGTGACCAAGCTCAGCGGCAAAAGCGAGCTAGCACCCGGTGTGGCGCATTGCCAGGCGGTGGGCGCCATGCTGGCCCGCATGCACCTGGCCGGCCGCGACTTCAACCGCAGCCAACCCAACCTGCGCGGCCTGCCGTGGTGGAACGAGACCGTGCCGGTGGTCAAGCCCTACCTCGACCCGCCGCAGGCCGCATTGCTGCAGAGCGAGCTGGCCTTCCAGAACCACATCGCCGAATCGTCGGCCTATGCCGCACTGCCGCGCGGGCCGGTGCATGCCGACCTGTTTCGCGACAACGTGATGTTCGACACCGGCGCCGAGGGGCCGGTCCTGAGCGGTTTTTTCGACTTCTATTTCGCCGGCGTCGACACTTGGCTGTTCGACCTGGCCGTGTGCCTGAACGACTGGTGCATCGACCAGGCCAGTGGCGCGGCCGACGCCGAGCGCACGGCGGCGTTCATCACCGCCTACGCCAGCGTGCGCCCCCTTGCCGGCGCCGAACGCGAACTGCTGCCGGCCATGCTGCGCGCGGGCGCCCTGCGTTTCTGGATCTCGCGGCTGTGGGACTTTCACCTGCCACGCGAGGCCGCGATGCTGAAGGCCCACGACCCGGGCCATTTCGAACGCGTGCTGCGCGAGCGCCTGGCGCATCCGCTGAATCTGGCCGCGTTGGACCAGGCGGCCGTGGCCCCGCCGCCGGCCGCACTGGCGCCCCTGGCTGAACCGGCGCGTCTGGCCCGGGCCACGCCATGAAGCTCAACATCGTGCCGGCCCGCGCCGGTGCTCGCTGGGTCAAATCTGGCATCCACACATTCTTCAAACAGCCGCTGGCGCTGGCCGGGCTGTTCTTTATGTTCATGGCCGCGATGACCATCGCCACCTTGCTGCCGCTGCTCGGCAGTGCGCTGGCGCTGGCGCTGCTGCCGGCCGCCACGCTCGGGCTGATGGCCGCCACGCAGGAGGCCACCAAGGGCAAGTTCCCCACGCCGCTGATCCTGGTGAGCGCCTTCCGCGCCGGCAAGCAGCGCATGCGCGCCATGCTCACGCTGGGCGGGTTGTACGCATTGGGCTTTCTGCTGGTGATGGGCATCACGGCGCTGTTCGACGGCGGCAGCTTTGCGCGCATGTACCTGCTGGGCGCGCAGATCTCGCGCGACACCATGGCCGAGCCCGGCTTCCAGACCGCGATGTGGATCGGCATGGCGCTGTACCTGCCGCTGTCGCTGATGTTCTGGCACGCGCCGGCGCTGGTGCACTGGCACGGCGTGCCACCGGTGAAGGCGCTGTTCTTCAGCTTCGAGGCCTGCATGCGCAACTTCGGCGCGTACACCGTGTTCGGCCTGGCCTGGGTCGGCGTGTTCGTGCTGGCCGGCATCGTGATGGCCGCCATCGCCGCCCTGCTCGACTCACCCCAGCTGGCCGCCGCGGCCATGGTGCCCGTGGCGCTGATCATGGCCACGATGTTCTTCACCTCGATCTTCTTCACGTTCAAGGACAGCTTCGTCTCCGAAGCCGACGACCCGGTCGTCGAAGCCTGAAGACTGAAAGCCATGGCGCCACGGCGGCGCCTGGCCCGCGGGCGCCGGACCGACGCCCCGCAAGCTCGCACGCCGCACACGCCGCGCACGCCCCGCCCGCCTCCACTGAACGCCCACCCCATTGCCGATGGGATGCCCGCGCGCGGCCTGTCTCGCGCAATTCAAGAAACTGTCACACAAGCTTCCTACCATCGGCTGCGCAAGGCGATGAATCGGGCAGCACAGGTGGCTGCACATCGCCGGCTTCACCGGCCTGTCACCTGGCCGCTCCGATTCCTTTCCAACACAAGACCACGATGTCCGACCTTTCCAAATCCTCCGGCCCTTCGATCGCTTCCCGCCGCCAGATCCTGAAGTTCCTGGCCAGCGCACCCGTGCTGCCGCTGGGCACGTTGACCTCGGCCCTGTCCCTGTCGGCCTGCGGTGGCGGCAGCGACGGCGCGACCTTCACCTCGGCCACCTTCACCGGCATGGCCGCGCCCACGTTGGCCACGCCCGCCAACATGGCCACCACCTATGTCGCATCCACGTTCGACGTGTCCTACGACAACAACACCGTCAAGAGCTACAAGCTGGCCTACCAGCCGTTCTTCATGACCGGCGACCTGGTGCCCAACGGCAGCGGCGGCACCATCCTGGCCGGCGGCTATGTGGACATCAACAACAAGCCGATCATCGACGCCTCGGTGGCCGGCAAGGAGCGCCAGTTCTTCTCGGATTCGCCGGACGGCACCTCGCTGCTGACCGTGGCCAATGCCAACGTCGCAGGCGTCAAGGGCAACACCGTGTTCGCCGTGGTGCAGTTCGAATACACCACCCGCGACCAGGCCGGCAACAGCACCTACGGCGTGCTGCCCTCGCCCATCGCCGTGCTCACGCTCGACCAGGACAAGAACACCGGCAAACTGAGCCTGGTGAAGTACCACAACGTCGACATGTCCAGCGCCCATGGCCTGTGGATCACCTGCGGCGCCAGCCTGTCGCCCTGGGGCACGCACCTGTCCAGCGAAGAATATGAACCCGACGCGGCCTTCATCAGCAGCAACGCGCAGTTCAAGGCCTACAGCAAGAACGTGTTCGGCAACGAAGCCACGGCCAACCCGTACCACTACGGCCACCTGCCGGAAGTCACCGTCAACGCCGACGGCACCGGCACGGTGAAGAAGCACTACTGCCTGGGCCGCATCTCGCACGAACTGGTGCAGGTGATGCCCGACAACCGCACCGTGCTGATGGGTGACGACTACACCAACGGCGGCCTGTTCATGTTCGTGGCCGACAAGGAAAAAGACCTGTCCGCCGGCACGCTGTATGTGGCCAAGCTGGGCTCCGGCTTCTCGGTCGACCCGGCCGCCCCAGGCGCCGCGTTGACCTGGTTCAACCTCGGCCACGCCACCAGCGCCGAGATCGAAGCCATGGCCAACACCATCAAGCCCGCAGACATCATGACCGTGTCGAAGACCGACCCGGCCGACGCCACCTACACCAAGATGTTCTGCGACGGCGTGGCCAACTGGGTCAAGCTCAAGCCCGGCATGGAAAAGGCCGCCGCCTTCCTGGAAACCCACCGCTACGCCAACCTGGTCGGCGCCAGCATGGGCTTCACCAAGCTCGAAGGCACCACGGTCAACATCAAGGACAAGATCGCCTACTCGGCGCTGCAGAACATCCAGTCGTCGATGGTGCGCGGCAACGCGGCCTGGAACGCCGCCAGCAACATCACGGTCGAAAAAACCATCAACGCCGGCGGCGTGTTTGCGCACAACCTCACCGGTGGCCAGAAGGACATCGGCGGCGCCGCCATCGCCAGCGAATGGGTGCCGGTGCAGACCCGTGCCTTCCTGATCGGCGAAGACATCGCGGCCGACGCGCTGGGCAACCTGGCGAATCCGGACAAGATCGCCAACCCCGACAACCTGAAGTTCTCGGAAAAGCTGCGCACGC
>JAQGMQ010000625.1 GCA_028292305.1 Rhodoferax sp. | reverse complement strand
CGACGGCCTGGGCATTGATGTCCAGCACCCCCAGCTCGAAGCCCTTTTTGCGCTAGTTGGCTGCCATGGGTTTGCCCATTCGCCCGAGCCCGATGAAACCTATTTTTTCCATGTCCTGTGTCTCCTTTGCTGCCCGTTGTGAATGTTGTTCAGTGACCGATGTAGGCGGTCTTGGTGAGGGTGTAGAAATCCGCCGCGTAGCTGCCTTGTTCGCGCGGCCCGAAGCTCGAACCCTTCGTGCCGCCAAACGGCACGTGGTAGTCGAGTCCCGCGGTCGGCAGGTTGACCATGGCCAGGCCGCTCCTGACGTTCAGGCGGAAATGCGTGGCGTGTTTGTGTGACGCCGTGCAGATGCCGGCGGACAGGCCGAATTCGGTGTCGTTGGCGAGGGCCAGCGCCTCGTCGTAGTCGCGGGCGCGGATCACCGTTGCGAACGGGCCGAACACCTCTTCGCGGTTGATCCGCATGTCGTTGCGGGTGTCGACGAACAGCGCCGGCCGCATGTAGAAACCGGGGGTCTCGCACGTGATCCGGTCGCCGCCTTCGACCAGCTCGGCGCCCTCCCCGCGGCCGACCTCGATGTAGCGCTGCACCATGTCGAGCTGGCGCTGGTTGATGACCGGGCCAATGTCGGTGCCGGCGGCCAGTGCCGGGCCCACCTTCACCGCCCGCATGCGCTGGCGCAAGGCGGCCACGAAGCGGTCATGGATGCCTTCGGTCACGATCAGACGGCTCGACGCGGTGCAGCGCTGGCCCGCCGAAAAGAAGGCCCCGTTCAGCGCGCATTCCACGGCCAGCGGGAGGTCGGCATCGTCCAGCACCAGCAACGGATTCTTGCCGCCCATCTCCAGCTGAACCCGCACCATCCCGGCGATGGCCGACTGCGCCAGCTTGCGCCCCGTCGCCACGCTGCCGGTGAAACTGAGCGCGTCCACGCCGTCGACCAGGGCCGCGCCGGCCACCGGGCCCTGGCCGTTCACCAGGTTGGCAACGCCCGGCGGCAGCCCATTGCGCTGCAGCACACGCAACAGCTCGGAGGCGACCCCCGGGGTTTCTTCCGACGGCTTGAGCACGGCCGCGTTGCCGAACGCCAGCGCCGGCGCCAGCTTCCATGCGGCGATGGCGATCGGAAAATTCCACGGCGTGATCAGGCCAACCACGCCCACCGGCTCGCGGCTGGTCTGCACCCCGATGTTGGGGCGTACCGACGGCAGATTCTCACCACCGTAGCGCACCGCTTCGCCTGCGAAGAACTGGAAGATCTGGCTGGCCCGCATGACCTCGCCGATGCCTTCGGCCCGCGTCTTGCCCGCCTCGCGCGACACCAGGGTCCCGATCTCTTCCTTGCGCGCCGCCAGCTCGATGGCCGTCTTCTGCAGCAGATCGCTGCGCACCTGGGTGGTGGTCGCACCCCAGGCCGGCTGCGCATGCCGAGCCGCCGCGATGGCGTCCCGCATCTGCGCGGCACCGCCTTGTGCGTAGCGTCCGATGCAGTCGCGTGTGTCCGACGGATTGATGCTGTCGACGGCGCGCGTGGCGCTGTCGGCATCGGTGGCGGTGGTCCATTCGCCACCGATGAAATTGGGTTCGAGGTTCATTTGCAGCTTGGTCTCCGGTAGCAGGGATCGAACGTGAAAGATGTTCGGCGGGGCCGCATGGCAGCGGGCGGCTTGATCTTAAAATCACATGTCATCAAGTGTCGAATCACAAAAACTGATTCCCCCATCACAACGCAACATCGTCGAGGCCACCCTGGACATCCGCCAAATTCGTGCTTTCCTGGCCATCGCCGACACGGGCAGCGTCACCCGCGCTGCCGAGGTTCTGCATGTGGTGCAACCCGCTGTTTCACGCCAGCTCAAGCTGCTGGAAGAAGACGTGGGCGCGCCGCTTTTCGAGCGGGGGCGCCACGGCATGGTGCTGACGCCGGACGGCCGCATCCTCATGGAACATGCGCGCCGGGCACTGCGCGAGCTGGACAGCGCGCGCATGGAGATCCGCCCCACGCCGGGCAGCATCGCGGGTGTCGTCAACGTGGGTCTGTTGCCCAGCAGCTGCGAGCTGTTGGCCGCGCCGCTGGTGGCCGCGCTGCGCGCGCAGTACCCGGGCATCCAGGTGTCGCTGTCCGTCGGCTACACCGACCATCTGTCGCGCTGGCTCGAAAGCGGCGAGATCGACGTGGCGCTGCTGTACGACCCGAAACCTTCGCCCGGCTTGAGCGTCGATCCGCTGCTCGAGGAGGCGCTGAGCATGTGCGGTCCGGCCGCCATGGGGCTGCGCAGCGACCGCCCGGTCAAGCTCGAAGCGCTGGGCAAGGCGCCGCTGGTGCTGCCCAGCCAGCCGCACATCCTGCGCGGCCTGGTCGAACACGCCTGCGCGGTGGCGGGCATCCACATCACCGTGGCCGCCGAGACCAACGCCTTGTCGGTGCAAAAGGATCTGGTGGTGCAGGGCCTCGGCCTCTCGGTGCTGCCGAGCGTGGCCATCTCCAGCGAGATCGAACGCGGCCTGCTGTGCGCCGCACCCATCGACCAGCAGGAGTTTTCACGTCGCATCGTGATGGCGCTGCCCACCACGCGCCGCACGTCGACCGCCGTACGCAGCGTGGCGACGGTGCTGCAAGCCTGCATGAAAGAGGCGGTGGACAGTGGCGTGTGGGTCGACAGCCGCTGGCTCGCCGCCTGAGGCCGCCCTCTGCCGGCGCAGGTCAACCAGTGCTGACGCGGCGCATCACCGATGCTGATGCCTCGATCACATCTTGGCATTCGACAGCGGCACACAGGGAAATCTAAGATCGCCAATGCCGCAAGCGACAAGACACAAGCGACCGGACAGCGACAAGAAAATGACAAGACAGCAACGAGACAACCACACATGACCAGCCTGACCGACCAACTGGCGACCTGCAACACCGCGGGCCTTTTCGACGTGCTGCGCATCCACGGCTTGCCGGTGCGCGAACTGCCGCGGGAGATCCGCGGGCTCGACCCGTCCATGCAACTCGCCGGGCCGGTGTTCACCGTCACCGGCCGTGCCGACCCGTCGATCAGCGTCCACGAGTCGCTGGAACTCTTCATCTCGAAGGTCTTGTCCGGTGCGCCCGCCGGCCATGTGGTGGTGTGCCAGCCGCATGACCATGGTCGGTCCGCAATGGGTGACCTGGCGGCCGAATCGCTGAAGCGGCGTGGCATCCGCGGCTACCTGATCGATGGCGGCTCGCGCGATGCGGACGAGATCTGCGCCATCGGCTTTCCGGTGTTCGCGCGCTACACCAGCCCGATCGACATCGTGGGCAGTTGGCGGCTGGAGGCGACCGACGTGCCCATCACGTTCGGCAGCGTGGTGGTGTCACCGGGCGATTACATCCTGGGCGACCGCGACGGCACGCTGTTGATCGAGAAGGCCCATGCCGAGTTCGTGATCGCCGAGACGGTCAAGACCATGGCCACCGATTCGCGCATGCGCAACGCGATACGCGCCGGCCGCGACCCCTACGACGCGTTTCTCGAATTCGGCAAACTGTGATGAAGGCGGCGCCCCTGCAGATCGCACGTTACCGATACCGGGACAGCGTGCACTACGGCATCGTCGATGGCGCCCGCCTGCTGCGCCTGCCGGCCACGCCCTTCGAGGGCCTGGCGCCAGGCGATCAGGTGGACCCGTTGTCCGAGGTGCACCTGCTGTGCCCGCTGCCGGCACCCCGCGTGTTCGCCGTCGGCATGAACTACCGCGGCCACATCGCCGAGGCCGGAGCAAAAGTGCCGGCCATGCCCCAGCTTTTCATGATGCCCAGCACCGCCGTCATCGGGCCCGACGAAGCCATCGTGCGGCCACGTGAATCGCAGCTGGTGCACCACGAGGCCGAGCTGGCGATTGTGGTGGGCCGCGCCGGCCGGCGCATTCCGGAAGCCTCCGCCCTGGAGCACGTGCTGGGCTACACCTGCGCCAACGACGTCAGCGAACGCGTGATCCAGAACCAGGAAATGGCGTACGGCTGCCTGTTGATCGGCAAGGCCTTCGATACCTTCTGCCCGCTCGGTCCGGTGATTGCCACCGGCCTCGACCCGGCCCATCTGCGCGTTCGCTCGGCCGTGAACGGCATCGTGCGACAGGACGGCAACACCAGCGACCTGCTGTTCAGCGTCGCCTTCATCGTGTCCTATCTGAGCCAGGCCGTGACGCTGCTGCCGGGCGATGTGATCCTCACCGGCACCCCCTCGGGCGTCGGCCCGCTGCTGGCGGGCGACGTGTGCGAGATCACCATCGAAGGCATCGGCACGCTGCGCAATCCGGTCGTCGACGAAGCCGCCTGAAGCCGCCTTAGACGCCTGAGCCGGCTGAACCGGTTCGGCAGTCTCTCCGACACAGTTTGCCTCTTGCACATTGCCCGCCTTCGCGGCGGGCAGCATCTTCACGTTCATTTTCAAGGAGCCCCATGCAACGCCACATGCTTTATATCGACGGCCACGAGGTCGCCCCCGACGGGCAGACCTGGTTCGCAACCGAAAACCCTTTCACCGGCGCGCCCTGGGCCGAGATCGCGCGAGGCAATGCCAGCGACGTCGACGCCGCAGCGGAGGCGGCGCACCGCGCCTTCACCACCGGCACATGGCCGCAGCTCACGGCCACGCAGCGCGGCGCCCTGCTGCGCCGCGTGGCCGATCTCATCACCCGCGACGCGCAACGCCTGGCCGAGATCGAAGTCCGCGACAACGGCAAGCTGATGGCCGAAATGCTGGGCCAGCTGACCTACATCCCGCAGTGGTTC
>JAQGMQ010000151.1 GCA_028292305.1 Rhodoferax sp. | reverse complement strand
AGCTCACTCGCGGGCCGGTTGCAGATGCTCGACGCGCGCGACATGACCTGGAACGAAATGCGCATTCCGCGCGACCCAGCGTGCCCGATATGCCACGCGGAACGCAGGCCCGCCCGACTTGCATCGCATCAATCACGCGGCACGTGACAGCTGCCGTGGCGCAGGCGAAAGGCCCTGGGTCGTTCGGCGCCGGCATCGGCAAACAGGCCTTTGGCGCGCTGCCGGGCGATCTGTTCTTCGGCCGCATAAGGGCCGTCGTCTTTTCGATATTGGTATGACCAGGCGTGGCCCTGCGTCACCATCCAGCCGCCCACGTCTTCGCCGTCGAGCCGCAGCGTGACCAGTGCGCGGTTGTAGTCGTCGGTGGCCCGGGTGCTCACCGTCACTTGCCGGTGCAGCACCCGCTTGACCAGCGCGGCCTTCGACTCCTCCCCGTAGGCCTGACAGATCTCTGGCGCGTCGATGCCGTCGAGCCGCAACTTGCGCGGCGGGCTGCCCCGCTCCGGGCGCACCCACAACGTATCGCCATCGGTGACGTAGGTGACTTCGCCGGTCCACGGCCGTTTCGCCTCGGAGGCCGTGGACGGCTTCGCCACGGTGCAGCCGGCTGACGCCGCGGCGATCAGGAAAATGCCGACACACCGCAGCATGCGGATTGCGAAAAGCTTCGGGCCTCGACCTGGGCCTGGTTCGGCGGCCTCGGCGCTGCCTGTCGCCGCCCTGCCCTGCTTGCTGTTGTTGTTGTTGTTGTTCATCCCGGGATTGTCACCCCGCGCATCGCGTTAGCATTGGTGCCGATGTCCAAAACAATACGCCTGCAGCGCTGGTTTCCCTTTCTGGGCTGGCCGCGCCCGAGCCGTGAAACCCTCACCGGCGAACTCTGGGCCGGGCTGACGGTCGGCATGATGGTGATCCCCCAGGCCGTGGCCTATGCGGCGTTGGCCGGCATGCCGCTGGTCACAGGCATCTATGCCTCGCTGCTGCCCGCCCTGGTGGCGGTGCTCTGGAGTTCGTCGCAACGCCTGGGTGTCGGGCCCACGGCGTTGAGTGCCTTGCTGGTGGGCACGTCGCTCACCGGGCTGGCCGACCCGGGCAGCCCGGAATGGGTCACGCTGGCTGTGTGGCTGGCGTTGCTGTCGGGGCTGTTGCAGCTGGCGCTGGGCCTGGGCCGCTGCGGCTGGTTGCTGAACCTGGTGAGCTCACCGGTGCTCACCGGCTTCACGCAGGCCGCGGCCATCCTGATCCTGTTGTCGCAACTGCCCGCGTTGATCGGCCTGGACGGGCCGCTGCTGCGCCTGCTGCAGGCTCCTTCGGTGGACCTGCAGGCGCTGGCCTTCGGGCTGGCCTCGCTGGTGATCCTGTCGCTGGGAAAACGTCTGGTACCACGCTTTCCGACGCTGATGGCGCTGGTGGTCTGCAGCGCTGTCGTCAGTTGGGCGACGGGCTTTGCGCGTGGCGGCGGTGCCGTGGTGGGCAGCCTGCCAGCCGGCCTGCCCGCGTTTCACTGGCCCGGCACGCTGTCGTGGTCGCTGCTCGGCGAACTGGCCCTGCCGACCATGGTGATCACGCTGGTGAGCTTTCTCGAGACGGCCTCCAGCGCCAAGGTGGACAACCAGAAAGGCGGCACCCGCTGGAACGAAAACCAGGACCTGATCGGCCAGGGCCTGGGCAAGATCACGGCGGCATTCAGCGGCAGCTTTCCCACCAGCTCGTCGTTCTCGCGTTCGGCCATCAACCTGTACGCCGGTGCCAAGACCGGCTGGTCGACGATCTTCTCGGTGCTGCTGGTGCTGATCACGCTGTTGTGGCTCACGCCCGGCCTGTACCACGTACCGCAGTCGGTGCTGGCCGCGGTGGTGGTGGCCGCGGTGTCCAGCCTGATCCAGCCCCGCGTGTTCCTGCAGCTGTGGCGCGGGGCGCGGGTCGAGGCGGTGATCGGCGTGACCACCTTCCTGCTGACCCTGGCCACGGCGCCACGGCTGTATTGGGGCGTGCTCGCGGGGCTGCTCATGAGCCTGTCGCACTTCCTTTTCCACCGGCTGCACCCGCGCATCATCGAGGTCGGACTGCACGCGGATGGCAGCCTGCGCGACCGGCATCTCTGGCAACTGCCGGCGCTCGCGCCCCACGTCTATGCCCTGCGCATGGACGCCGAACTCGACTTTGCCTCGGCCCGCGGCTTCGAACGCGCGATCGTCGAGCACCTGGGCCAGCACCGCGACGTGCGGCATGTCTGCCTGTTCGCCCAGCCCATCAACCGGGTGGACGCCACCGGTGCCGAAACCTTCGGCCAGCTGCGCCGGCTGTTGGCCGAACGTGGCATCACGCTGCACATCAGCGGCATCAAGCTGCCCGTGGAAACCATGCTGCGCCAGGCGGGCGAGCTGCCGGCCATTGGCAGCAGCACCGCCTTGCTCAGGATGTACCGGACCGACGCCGAAGCCCTGGCCCACCTGCAGCGGCGCCTGGAGGACTACGTCATTTGACGCAGGGCGCGGACCACCCTGCCCGCGGGACGTGGCGACAACTGGCACGGCTCGTGCATCGGCTGAAATAGCCGCGGTTTGGGGTCTTCGAAAACCTTTTGCGCTGGCTACATGCAGCAAGCTTGCTGTTAAAATTTGTGTACTACCTCATACCCCAAACGTGTCTCTACCGGCAACCCCTTCGTCCATCGATCTGCGCGGTCTTCGCCTGGAAGAAGCGCGCGCCTTGCTCGGGTGCGACGACACGCAGCGTGAAAGCGTCGACCCCGAGGTCGATCCGACGGCCTATCTGCAGCAGGTGATCGACGGCTTATGCGAGCTCTCGCTGAAGGACCCGCTCACCGGCCTGTCGAACCGGCGCTACTTCAACGCCGAACTCGAAGCCGAGATCGACCGCGTGGCCCGCTCCGGCGAGGCTGCGCTGCTGTTGATGCTGGACATCGACCATTTCAAGAGCGTCAACGACACCTACGGCCACGCCGCCGGCGACCAGGTGCTGCAGGCCGTGGCCAAGGCGCTGCAAAGCTGTGTGCGCCCCATGGACACGCTGGCCCGGTATGGGGGTGAAGAATTCGCCGTGGTGCTGCCCGCCTGCCAACCCGCGTTCGGCGAGGTGGTGGCCGAGCGTATTCGCCGTACCATCGA
>JAQGMQ010000582.1 GCA_028292305.1 Rhodoferax sp. | reverse complement strand
TTCCTCAACGTCTGGACCGGCGCCGCGTCCACCAGCGACAAGCGGCCGGTCATGGTCTGGGTGCACGGCGGCGGCTTCGTCTTTGGTAGCGGCGCCAAAGTGGACGGCGGCAATCTGGCAAAGAAAGGCGTGGTCGTGGTCTCGCTGAACTACCGGCTCGGCGCGTTCGGCTTCCTGGCCCACCCTGCGTTGACCCAGGAATCGGCCAGCCACAGTTCGGGCGCCTACGGCTTCATGGACATGCAGGCCGGCCTGACCTGGGTGCAACGCAACATCGCCCGTTTCGGTGGTGACCCGGCCAACGTGACGATCTTCGGCGAGTCGGCCGGCTCGCATGCCATCAGCATGCTGATGACCTCGCCGCTGTCCAAGGGCCTGTTCCAGAAGGCCATTGGCGAGAGCGGCGCTTTCTGGGAGAGTGAGCACCCCGGCCTGCCGCGCAAACTCCAGGATGCCGAACAGATGGGCATAGCCATCGGCAACGGTCTCAACGCCACCACCCCGGCGCAACTGCGCGGCGTCAGCGCCCTGTCGCTGCAGACCGCGACGGACTGGAACACTTTCAACACCGATCCGGGCTACACCGTACCGGGGCCGTTGATCGACGGCGTGGTGCTGCCGAAGCAGACCTACGACGCCTACGCCGCGGGTGAGCAGATGAACATCCCGACCCTGATCGGCTGGAACGAAGACGAGAACCGCATCTTCACCGGTCGGAGCCTGGCAAAGAGCTCGGCGCGAGCCTTCAAGGATGCGGCCGCGGCCAAGTTCGGACAGGGCCGTCTGGCCAACTTTCTCGCCGCCTATCCGGCATCGACCGATGCGCAGGCCGTGGTCTCGGCCAACAAGCTGATCGGCGACGAGGTCATCTCCTATCCGACCTGGGCCTGGGCCGTCGCGCACCAGCGTACCGGCAAGTCCAAGGTCTTCGTCTACCGATTCAATCCGTCTTCGACCTACCTGCCGGTGGCCAACCACAGCGACGAGATCAACTGGGTCTTCGATACGTTGCCGACCAACGTGGCCAACGTTGCGCCGTCTGTTGCGGACATCGCCTTGTCACAGCAGATGGCCACGTACTGGACCAACTTTGCGAAGAACGGCGACCCCAACGGTACCGGGCTGCCAGTCTGGCCCACGTATGCCGGCCCTGGCTCGAACATCATGTTCCTTGGCAACCACACGGCAATGGCGCCTGCGGCCGGCACCGAAATCGACACTGCGGGCTATGTGTTCCTGAACGGCTGGTTGGGCCGAAACTAGAGTGATGTTTGTGGCATGGCAGCCATCGCGTGGCACGCATGGCTCGGCGTCAGCGGCACCGGATGTGAAACGCAAAACATGGGCATGCACACCTCTCGGCTTTTTGAAGACGACCTCTTTCAATCCGAAGTTCGCAGCATCGCCCGCTACCTTCAACACGCGGCCAGCGTCGAAGGCTACCGCGTTTTGCGACTGAGGATGGCGCGCTGAACCTCATCGGACGTCTCTCGATTGCGTCAAAACAAAAAACCCGGCCAGTGCCGGGTTCCTTCATCTCGACCCGGCGCGCACCGGGTCCGAAGAAGTCACTGCCTTCTCGTCATGCCGACTTGCGCTTGCGGGTGGCCGCAATGCCGAACAAGCCCAGGCCCAGCAAGGCGATCGACGCCGGCTCGGGCACCGCCGAGGCGGTCACTTCGAAGTTGAAGGTGGTCAGGCTGTTGTTGATGCCGAACGTCACGTCATCCACAAACGCGTGGTACGCGCCGGATGCGCCGCTGCCGTCGCCCACGCTGATGGCCGACACATAGGCCGAGCTGCTGTACCACTGCACACCCGCGTCGCTCGCGCCGGAGGCCCAGTCGAAGATCGTGTGGTTGACCTGAGACCCGTTGCTCAACGTGACGCCCGAGCCCGAGACATTGCGGTAGAAGTTGTCGGCAATGCCGGAGCTGTACAGATCGCCCTTGACCATGTTGCCGTACACGTTGTTGTAGGCGCCTTCCCAGATCAGCTCGCTGCGCACGCCGTTGTCGAAGATGTGCAGGCGAAGTGCCGGCGTGTAGTCGACGTTGTAGGGGTTGCTGCTGTTGACCGCCACCATCCAGCTGTAGGTGAGTTGGCTCACCTGGTCGAGCAGGCCGAGGTTGCTGGCCGGGTTGTAGTAGTTGCCCATCGAGAACCGGGTGCGGTCGCCGGTGAGTTCCAGCGAGCCATTGCCCGAGATCGGTGCCGCGCCGGTGATGGCGGTGCTGCTGCCGGCGTTGTTTTCACCGGGGATGCTGCTCCACGTCGGGTCGCCCGGGGTGATGGCCACGGTAGCCGCGGAGGCCGATGCCGCTGTCACCGCGAGGGTGGCGGCCAAGGCCAAGGTGCGCCAGCCCAGGGCGCCGAAGTTCTTTGTCTCTCTCATGTTGTGATGTCTCTTGATTGGATGTTGTTGGATCGGTGGTGTTTCCACCGAAGCGCCGTGTGGCGTGAAGCGACGGCGCCGCCAGATGTAACGCACGGGCCGTGCCACCCAATGAAATCAACGTCTTACAACTTTTTTAAAGTTGAGATGTAAATCTTATCGACAGTGTGGAGAGGCCGTGGCGCGCCCGGACCACGGTGGCAAGGGGAGCCTATCGCCTGTTTCGGCGTGCCTGTCTTCAGCCATTGACTTGTCGGCGGACCAACGCGGGCCGATGCCGTCCGCGGCGGAAATGGGCGGCGGCCAGTGTCGACAGCCGATGCATCTACGGCATCAAACCGGGACCTTCTTGAAGTACTCCAGATTCTTCGCGGCCGAAATCACGAAGTAGCAGCCGTCCCCGCGGTACAGCGTGAAGCCGGGGTTGATGCGAGGCGCCGCAAAAACCACCGAGACGCTGTCGGAGGTGCAACGCTCCACGCGGTAGTCCATCTCGCTGCGCAGGCTGCGGGGGACGAGCGCTTCTTCGGCGATGAAGCTGGTCGGCGTGAAGGTGTGCGTCATCTTGCCGAACAGCGCGGCGATCCTTACCCGCATGTCCTCACTCGGACGCCGGCCTTGAAAGATGAAGTTGGCCATGGACCGATCGACGTCCGAGCGCCAGGTGCCGAGAATCCAGTTGGCTTCGACCGGAAGCCGCGTCGGCTGCGCCATGGTCAGCAAAGGCATGAGCGCGAGGCTGGCGGCAAGCGATCTTCGGTGGATCATGGCTGTTGCGAATGGGTGGATGAAGCGCCCACTGTACCGAAGCGCCAAGCCCACCGCGCGAACGCGTGTCGGCATGTCGGCGTGGCGCGCCTGGTTGCGGGCTTGGCCGGTCGGTGCGTCACAGGCACCACCCGAGGTGGTGGCGAGGGCGTGGTTGCCCTGCGTGACGAGGCCTTGCGCGTCAATGCCGGGAACCCGCGCTTCGGTGTCTGAAAATTCATGACCCGGTTGGTCACCGGCAGGTTCTGCCGCATGGCGATTCAAGAGGCTGGCGGTGAGCGGCGAATGGTGATCCGCCGGGGCCGAGCTGGCCTGCCGCCAGGTCGAGCCGGTGCGGCTTCAGAGCGCCACGGCTTCCTGCTCGATGGCCTGCAGCCGCCGGCTGTCGGCGATGCGGATATGCCGCTGCCGCACTTCGAGGATGCCGTCCACGGCCAGCTTGGAGAACAGCCGGCTCACGGTTTCCAGCTTCAGCCCGAGGTAGGAGCCGATCTCGTCGCGGGTCATGCGCAGCACCAGTTCCGAGCCCGAGAAGCCGCGCGCCTGCAGGCGCTTGACCAGGTTCAGCAAGAAGGCCGCCAGCCGCTCCTCGGCGCGCATGCTGCCCAGCAGCAGCATCATGCCGTGCTCACGCACGATCTCGCGGCTCATGACCTTGTGCATGTGGTGCTGCATGGCCGGGATCTCGCGCGTCATGGTCTCGAGGCGGTCGTAGTGGATGGCGCACACCTCCGAGTCCTCCAGGGCCACCGCGTCGCCGTGGTGGTGTTCGGTGACGATGCCGTCCAGGCCCAGGATCTCCCCGGCCATCTGGAAGCCGGTCACCTGTTCGCGGCCGCCGGCGTTGGCCACGCTGGTCTTGATGAAGCCGCTGCGCACGGCGTAGATGGCCTTGAAGGCGTCGCCGTCGCGGAACAGCGCGTCGCCGCGTTTCAGGCGCATGCGGCGGGTCACCAGCTGGTCCATCTGCGCGATCTGGTCCGTGGCCAGGCCGGCGGGCATGCAGAGGTCGCGCAGCTTGCAGTTCGAGCAGGCCACGGCGGGGGCGGCATGGGGAGAGAGGGCGGCGTTCATGGTGTGGGTTCTCGGTGGGATGCGCCAACTTTAGACAGTAGGCCGGGCCGGCGCTGTGGGGAGTTCTCGACACGGCCTGACGGGAGCTGTGGTCAGCGTCAGCGCCGGCACCCGGTGCGAACCTACAATGAAAACATCGCAAGCCGCCTGCGCCGCAGTCGCTGCGCCCACGCCATGCGCGGCCGGGTACGCAGCCGGCGACATGGCCTTCACTTGCCCCAACCACAGGTGGTCTACCTTTTGACAGCCAGCCAGGCCAAGCCCTCCGGCGATAACGCAGCCGGACTCGCACCCGGACTCGCACACAGCGAGGCCCGGCTCACGGCCTTGTTCGAATCGGCGATGGACGGCATCGTGACGATCGACGCGGCGCAGCGCATCGTGCTGTTCAACAAGGCCGCCGAACGCATGTTCCGCTGCGACGCCGCGGCCGCGCTGGGCCAGCCCATCATCCATTTCATGCCCGAGCGTTTTCGCGCGCACCACGGCAGCTACGTCGAAACCTTCGGCACCATCGGCATCACCACGCGGCGCATGGGCCGCATGGGCGCCATCAGCGGGCTCCGGGCCGATGGTGAAGAGTTTCCCATCGAGGCCTCGATCTCGCAGGTCGACCTGGCCGGGCAGAAGCTGTTCACCGTGATCCTGCGCGACGTGACCGAGCGGGTGCAGAACGAGCAGCGCCTGCGCGAGCAGCAGGAGACGCTGGCCGCGGTGATCGACGCCGCCAGCGACGCCGTGGTGAGCTGCGACGGCGGCGGCCGCATCGTGTTGTTCAACCCGGCGGCGGAACGCATCTTCGGCCGCAGCGCCGCCAGCATGCTCGGCCAGCCGCTGGACGTGCTGATGCCCGGGCGCTTCCGCGATCGCCATGGCGGCGACCTGCAGGGCTTTGTCGAGTCCGAGGTGACGCGGCGCGCCATGGGGGCCGGCCGTGTCAGGGGCGTGCGGCCGGATGGCGAAGAGATCGAGCTCGAAGCCTCCATCTCGCGCGCGGTGGTCAACGGGCGGCTCACGCTGACGGCCATCCTGCGCGACGTCACGCAGCGCGCCCGCGCCGAAGCCGCGTTGCTGCGCTACCAGAGCGAGCTCTCCGACCTGGCCCAGCGGCTGATGCACCAGGAAAAGGAAACCACGCGCCGGCTGGCCCAGGCCCTGCACGACCAACTGGGCCAGACGCTGACCGCGCTGCGCCTCAGCTTCGACGCGCAACCGGCGCTATCGGCGCAACCGGCGCAACCGGCGCCATCGGCGCCATCGGCCAACCCGGCCGGGTCAACCGTTGCCGACAACGCCACCCAGCGGATCGGCCAGCTCATCGACCAGGCCATCCGACAGGTGCGCCAGGTGCTGGTCGATCTGCGGCCGCCGCTGCTCGACGACGAAGGCCTGGCGGCCGCGCTTGCCAACGAGCTGCAGTCGCGCGACCGCCTGCTGGCCGGCATCGACCTGCTGCTCGAGGTGGAGCCCGACGTGGCCGCCTTGCGCTGGCCCACCGACATCGAATATGCCGCCTTCATGGTGGCGCGCGAAGCCACGGCGAACGCGGTGCAGCACGCCGGTGCGACCCTGGTGCGGGTGGTGCTGACCGGCGGCGCGCGGCACTTCCGGCTGGAAGTCATCGACGACGGACAAGGCTGGCCGTTGAACGCGCAGCACGCGCGGCCGGGCCACCTGGGGGTGGTGGGCATGCGCGAACGGGCGCTGGCGATTGGTGCACGGTTCACCATTGCGCCCAACGTCAGCGGCGGTGAAGGCCATGGTGAAAGCAGTCAAGAACGCAGCGGCACGGTGGTCTGCCTCGACTGGAAGGACCAACCGTGAGCACGCTCTACCTGGTGGACGACCACCTCATGGTGCGCGAAGGCCTGCGGGCGGTGCTGGAGATCGCCGGCCACGCGGTGGTGGGCGAGACCGCCGACCCTACCGTCGCCGTGGCCGAGATCCTGCGCCAATGCCCCCAGGTGCTCTTGCTCGACCTGAGCCTGGGCGGTCGCTCGGGCTTCGAGGTGCTGGTCGAACTGCAGCGGCGGGGCTCCAGCGTGCGCACCGTGGTGCTCACCATGTCGGCCCAGCCCCAGCACGTGGCCGAGGCGCTGCGCATGGGGGCGGCGGGTTATGTGCTGAAGGGCGCGCCGTCGAGCGAGGTGTTGCGCGCGATCGACGTGGTGCTGCAGGGCCGGCGTTACCTGGGTCAGGAGGTGGCCGACCTGGCGGTGCAGGCGCTCACCGAAAACCCCGACGCCGACCCGTTCGCCGCGCTGTCGCCGCGTGAACGACAGATCGTGCTGATGGTGGTCAAGGGTTTGTCGAGCGCGGCCATCGGGCGCGAGCTGCACCTGTCGCCCAAGACGGTCGACACCTACCGCAGCCGGCTCATGAGCAAGCTGGGCACGGCCAACGTGGCCGCGCTGGTACGCCTGGCCATGCGGCACCAGTTGCTGGGCGCCGACGCCACTTAGAGCCGGGCATCACGCCCGCGCGCCATGCCAGCTTGAGGCAGGTCAAGCCTTGGCGTGGTGGCGCATGCCATGCTCGGCCAAAGGGCGCCGCACCGGCAACCGAACGACTCTCGGGCTCCGCCAGGTCGCGCACATCCATGCAAGCTGATTTCGAAACACCACACAGCCCGGGTCCGGGTGCGGCGCCGCCAAGTGGCCAGGCTGGCCAGCACGCGCAGGCCGTGTACATCCGGCCGGTGGCCGCCCCCGACCCTGGTCCGCTGCAGTGCTGCAAGGTGCTGACCGTCTTTGCGGCGCGCCGCCACCGCGAGCTGGTGCAGCAGGTGTGCCACGCGGCGGCCAGCGGCAACACCGTGGTCGATGTGGCCAGCGCCACCGATGCCGTGCTGACCTTGCTGGCGCAGCCGGTCGACCTGGTGCTGGTCGACGCCGATCTTGCGGGTGATCTGCTGGGCGCACTGCAACGCCATGCGCACCGCTCGGCCCCGCATGCGAGGTTTGCCGTGTTCGGCGGTGGCCTGGTGGTGGCGGACGACGCGGTCGCCCAGCGTGGCTACGCACTGCTGCCCTGGACGCAGCTGGAGGAGACGTTGCGGGCCTCGTTGGCGGCCGGCTGAGGGCAGGGCGTCCGCGCCTTTGGCGGGCCACCAGCGTCGGTGATGAAGTGGCCGTGTTCGCAGGCCGCGTGGCGCCGATGCGCCGCTGCGGTCTTTCAGCCCACGCGAAGGGCCATCAGGCCACCGCCACGGCGGCCTCTGCCGTTGCCTGTGCCAAAGCATTCTGTGCCGCGGCTGCGGCCACTGCCGTTGGCGCCGCTGCCGGGCCGCGCACCAGCAACACCGGCAGCTGCGACGACCGCAGGATGCGCTCGGCGTCGCTGCCCAGCACCAGGCGCCCGACGCCGCGCCGGCCGTGGGTGCCCAGCACGATAAGGTCGGCATGCCAGCTGGCCGCCTGGTGCTGCACGACGTCGGTGAGCGAGCCGGCGAAGCCATCGTCGAGCATGGTGTCGGCCTCGACGCCGGCCTGCTGCGCGGCAGCCTGGCCGGCCTTCAGGATGTCGGCGCCGTTCTCGCGCAGCAGGCCCAGCCAGTCGCCCGTGTATTCGGCATAGGCGGTCATGCCGAAGCCGAGCGAAAGATCGTCGATCACGTGGACCAGGTGCAGCCTGCCGCCGCAAGAGCCGGCCAGGCGGATAGCTTCGGCCAGGCCGGCATCGGAGGTGGGGCTGCCGTCCACGGGGACAAGAATGCGTTGGTACATGGCGGGCTTCGTGGTTGGTTGAGAAGCGCCCAGTATTCGTGCCGCGGCGGCAGCGCGGCTTGACCCAGGTCAAGCCGGCGCGCGGGCCCGGCCCTAGACTTTTGCCATGCACTTCGAAGAATGTCCGGTGGAGATCCTGCAACGCTGCGCCCGCGCCGCGGGTCTCATTGCGCAGCACGATCCGCTGGGCGAACGCCTGGAGGCTTTCGGGCTGATGGTGGCGCTTGAATGCGCAGAACTGGCTGACAAGAGCGACGCGGCCGACGGCACTGATGGTGGCAATGGTGGCAATGGTGGCAATGGCAGCAATGGCAGCAATGGCAGCCATACCGATGGCGGCACCGGTGGCCAGGCCGGGCAACGCATCCGCGCCGCATTTTTCGATCAGGCCTGCGACACCACGCTGCCCTGTGTCAGCACCGGCTGCCGCGTCGACTGTCCCGCGAAACCGCAGGCCACGCCGGCATCGCTGCCGGACGTGGCCTAGTCGGCGATCCGCATCACGACGCGGCCTTCGATGTCGCCCTGGCGCATGCGGTCCATCACCTGGTTGATGTTCTCCAGCCGGTCCTCGGTGTAGGTGGTGTGGACCTTGCCATCGCCGGCAAAGGCCAGCGCCTCCTGCAGGTCCTTGCGGGTACCGACGATGGAGCCGCGGATGGTCTTGGCGTTGAGCACCATGTCGAAGATGGGCAGCGCGAAGTCACCCGGCGGCAGCCCCACCAGCGCCATCGTGCCGCGCTTGTGCAGCATGCCCAGCGCCTGGGCAAAGGCCGGGCGCGACGCCGCCGTGACCAGCACGCCATGCGCGCCGCGCAGGCTGCGCTGCACTTCCGCGGCGGGGTCCTGGGTCTGCGCGTTGATCACCATTTCGGCGCCGAGCCGCGTGGCCAACTGCAGCTTGGCGTCGTCCACGTCCACCGCGATCACGTGGAAACCCATGGCCCGGGCGTACTGCACCGCCAGGTGGCCGAGCCCGCCGATGCCGGAGATGGCCACCCAGTCGCCGGCCTTGCAGTCGAGCATCTTCAGGCCCTTGTAGACCGTGACGCCGGCGCACAGCACGGGCGCGATTTCACTGAACGACACGTTGGCCGGCAACACACCCACATAGGCCGGATCGGCGCGCACGTATTCGGCGTAACCGCCGTCCACCGTGTAGCCCGTCATCTGCTGCGCGTCGCACAGGGTTTCCCAGCCGGTGATGCAGTGTTCACAGCGGCCGCAGGCGGTGTGCAGCCAGGGCACGCCGACCCGGTCGCCTTCGCGCACGCCGCGCGCACCCGCGCCCACGCCCACGGCCGCCACGTAGCCCACGCCTTCATGGCCGGGGATGAACGGCAGGCTGGGCTTGACAGGCCAGTCGCCATCGGCGGCGTGCAGGTCGGTATGGCACACGCCAGAAGCCACCACCTTCACCAGGATCTGCCCCGCGGCGACTTCGGGCACGGGCACTTCTTCGATCTGCAGCGCCTGCCCGAAGGCATGCACCACGGCGGCTTTCATCATCCGGGTCATGGCCGTGTCCTTGCAACGGGTAAAGCGGGCCGCATCATTCGAACGCCAGCGCGGCCGAGGGCAGGCTGACGTGGATGGTTTGCTCCGGCCCGGACGGCGTGTGTGCGGCGCTGGCCTGCGGTGCACGCACCAGCAACACCGGCACCTTGGCCATCCGCAAAATGCTCTCCGCCCCGCTGCCCATGAGCAAGCGGCCCAGGCCGCGCCGCCCGTGGGTGCCCACCACGATCAGGTCCGCCTGCCATTGGTCGGCCTGGTCGACCACGACCTCGGCGAGCTGCGGCGACAAGCCGTCGATGAGCAGCGTGTCGCTGTCGACGCCTTCCGCCAGGGCCAGTGCGCTCGCGTCCTGCAGCAGCTTGCCGCCTTCCAGGCGCACCGCGTCGAGCCAGCCCGACGCGTAGCCGTCGTAGGCACTGTGGGCGCGGGCGGCCGACAGCGCATCGATGACGTGCATGAACCGGATGCGGCCCTTGGTGAGCCGTGCGAGTGCGATGGCTTCGCGCAGCCCGCGCTGCGCGGTGGGGCTGCCGTCGATGGGAACCAGAATGCGTTGGTACATGGTGAATCTCCTGATGCTGACGTTGGGGTTGTCAGTATTCGGCCGGGTTGAGCGGTGGGCGTTGACCTGGATCAACGGTGGTTGACCGCGCGCGCCACCTGGGGTCTCGTTGATCCACCTCAAGTCGCTTTGGCGCCTGCGGGCGAACAATGGCGCAGCCCTGCCGGCGGTCGGCTGCAGGGCGCTTCGATGCCCTGGCCATGAAAGCACTGCGATGTACCCAAAGATCCTGGTTCCTCTGGATGGCAGCGAAACCGCGGAGCGCGGTTTGCGTGAGGCCCTGCAACTGGCCAGCGAGCAGAAGTCGACGCTGGTGCTGCTGCATGTGATCGACGACTTCCCCATGCTGGCCGAGATGGCCAGCGTGAGCGCCTACGAGGAGACGCTGGACCATCTGCGGTCGGCGGGCCACAGGCTGATGGCCCTGGGGCAGGCCAAGGCCGAGGAAGCCGGGGTCAAGGTGCAGATCCGCTTCTGCGAGATCACCCGTGAAAGGGTGGGCCAGGCGATCGTCGACGAGGCCCGCATTAGCGGCTGCGACCTGATCGTCATGGGCACCCACGGCAGGCGCGGCTTCAACCGCGTGATGATGGGCAGCGACGCCGAGTTCGTGGTGCGCGCGAGCTCGGTGCCGGTCTTGCTGGTGCGCTCGAATGTGCCCGATTGATGCGTCGGCGCACGGTATGAACACGCTTGAAAAACTGAAGCTGGCCGCCCGGTTGAACGCGGCCTTGGTGGAGGAGTCGGTGGCCGTGGCCGAGCAGCTGCGTCAACAGCTTGGGTTCCTGGTAGGCGTGGTCAGCGCGTGCCGACTTGGGCCTGGATGCGTGAGGCGTTTACCGCCCCCGGCAGGCGGAGTGTCTGTGGTGGCGCGCGGCGCCCGTCAATAACGCCGCGGGGCGGTGGCCTGAGGCGCCACGCCGCGTTTTTTGGCCATGTATTTTTTCCAGAGGAAGCCGGCGATGGCGGTGAGGATGAGTTTGCGCATGGTTTCTCCTAAAGAGGCGAGGGCGGATGACAGGTGAAAGACAGCGGCCGACGAAAGCGTTTGATCGCACTTCGATCTCGCACTTCCATCGCATGGCCACCACGCCGCTAATTTAAAGCGGCGCTACCGCACGTCTTGTAGGCGGCGTGCGCCCCGTGCTGTGGGTGGCCTGGCTCTCTGGTCACGGCTGCCGCATCCGCCGCTCAGAACAAGGGTTGGCCGTTGTCCAGCTGCACCCAGGCCTGCAGCGACTTGGTCGCCAAGCCGCCGTAGTTGGAAATGAATGCCACGTCCGCCGCGTCGCGGCCGTAGGCCACCACAATGCGGCCGCCGCGGGGCTGGTCCTGCGTGCCGTCGAAGGTGTACCAGCGGCCGTCGATGTAGGCCTCGAACCAGGCATGCAGGTCCATCGGGTCCAGCTGGTACAGATAACCCACCACCATCCGCGCCGGGATGCGCAAGGCGCGGCAGAACGAGATGCCGATGTGCGAGAAATCGCGGCACACGCCCGCGCCCGCATTCAGGGTGTCCATGGCGTCGGTCGTGGCCTCGCTCACGCCGTAGCGGTAGGCGATGTTCTGGTGCACCCAGTTGCGGATCGCCTCGACCTGGGCATAACCGGGCAGAAAGTTGCCCGCGATCTGCTGCGCCTGCTGGCCCATCTTGTCGCTTGGGCAATACCGGCTTTGCAGCATGAACTGAAGCACATCGGCGGGCAATTGGTTGACCGGTGTTGCCGGCGCGTTGGGCGCCACCGCGATGAACTCGTCGGTCTCGACGATGGCGCTCCAGCGGATGCGCATCGGGCCGGGGGCGATCTCGAAACGCTGGCACAGGTTGCCATAGGCGTCGACGTATTCGGTGGGGCGCACCGGCGGGTCGAACTGGTAGTTCTCGCTGGCCAGCCATTGCGCCATGCCACTGCGCGGCCGCAGCATGGCCACCACGGGGCAGGGCTCGGAAGCTTCCAACGACATGTCACAGCCAGCAAATAGACGCATGGGATAGTCCTCCAGAGGTTGGCAACGCCTTGCAAGAAACCGGCCTGGCCCGGTGTCCGCACGCAGATCATTTTCGACGGGGCTCATCGGTACGGATGTGCGACACCACTAATGTAGGCAAGCGCACGCGGTGCCCGGCCGTGACGCGCCCTTCGCCTACATGCAATCAGACGCGCGTCCTCGGCGCCCTGGGCGGGGCGCCACAGATACTGGCCGCATCAACCCAAGACCCAAAGGAACACCATGACCACCAAGCAATCGGCACCCGTCAAGACCCCAGCCAAGAATACCGCCAACAGCACTACCAAGACGATGAGCCCGGGCAAAGGCGCCGACCACAACGCGACCGTGCCGATGCTGCACCAGCAAGAT
>JAQGMQ010000100.1 GCA_028292305.1 Rhodoferax sp. | reverse complement strand
CCGGCGGGCGCCGCCTGAGGCGCGGCGGCGCACGGCCGCCGGCGGCCGGGGCATCAATCGGCGAACGGCAGCCCGACGTAGTTTTCCGCCATCGCGGTCGAGGCCGCCCGCGATCCGACCAGGTACTCGAGCTCGGCCTGCTGCAGCTTCTGGCCGATCGCCCCGGTGTCGGGGAACTTGTGCGTCAGCGAGGTGAACCACCACGAGAAGCGCTCGGCCTTCCAGACGCGGCGCAGGCACAGGTCGGAATAGCGGTCGAGCGCCGATTCCGAGCGTTCGCCGTAGAAAGCCTGCATGGCGCGCGCCAGGTAGCCCACGTCGGCCGCGGCCAGGTTCAGGCCCTTGGCGCCGGTGGGCGGCACGATGTGCGCCGCGTCGCCGGCCAGCAGCAGCCGGCCGAAGCGCATCGGCTCGGCCACGAAGCTGCGCAGCGGCGCGATGCTTTTCTCGAGCGACGGGCCGGTGACCAACCGCTCGGCGGCCTCGGGGTCCAGGCGGCTCTGCAGTTCGTTCCAGAACGCGTCGTCGCTCCAGTTCTCGACCTTTTCCTCCATCGGCACCTGCACGTAGTAGCGGCTGCGCGTGGCGCTGCGCATGCTGCACAGCGCGAAGCCGCGGCCGGTGTTGGCATAGATGAGTTCATGCGACACCGGCGGCACGTCGGCCAGCACGCCGAGCCAGCCGAAGGGGTAGACCTTTTCATAGGTGCGCAGTGCGGCTTCGGGCACGCTGGCGCGGCTCACGCCGTGGTAGCCGTCGCAGCCGGCGATGAAGTCGCAGGCGATCTCGTGGGTCTGACCGTCCCGGGTGTAGCGCACCTTGGGTTGGCTGCCGTCGAAGTCGTGCAACGTCACGTCGCCGGCCTGGTAGATGGTGGTCAGGCCGGCATCGGCGCGGGCTTCCATCAGGTCGCGGGTGACTTCGGTCTGGCCATAGACCATCACGTGTTTGCCGCCGGTCAGGCCTTCGAGGTCGATGCGGTGGCGCGCACCTTTGAACAGCAGCTCGATACCGCCGTGCGGCAGGCCTTCGGCATGCATGCGCTGGCCCACGCCGGCCTTGTCGAGCAGGTCGATGGTCACCTGCTCCAGCACGCCGGCGCGGATGCGGCCGAGCACGTAGTCGGGGCTCTGGCGTTCGATGACCACCGCGTCGATGCCGGCCTTGTTCAGCAGCTGGCCGAGCAGCAGGCCCGAGGGGCCGGCTCCGATGATCGCAACCTGGGTACGCATGAAAATATCTCCTTGAATGAATAGGAGCTTAGGAGGCGAGGGCGGCCACCGCCAGCGTGCAACACGGGGTTTGTGCGATGATCAAACCCGCTGCGCGATCACCGCGCAATCACCGCGCAATCAGGAACAGGCTGGAGACGATGGACATCAACAAGGCCGATTTCATCGAAGGCATGGCCAAGGGCATGGCGGTGCTGGAAAGCTTCGACACCGAACGCCAGCGGCTCAATGCCACGCTGGCCGCGCAACGTGCCGGGCTCACCCGCGCGGCCGCACGTCGCCACCTGTTGACCCTGGCCTATCTGGGCTATCTGGAGACCGATGGCAGCTACTTCTGGCTGGCGGCCAAGGTGCTGCGTTTCTCGGGCAGCTACCTCGCCTCGGCCCGCCTGCCGCGGGTGTTGCAGCCCACGCTGAACCGGCTCGCCGCGCAGACCCGCGAATCCTTCTCGGCCGTCGTGCTCGACAACGATGAAGTCGTCATCGTGGCCCGCAGCGGCAACGACCGGCAGGGCAGCGGCGGCACCTCCAGCGTGGCCGGCCGCTTCCTGGCTTACGGCCTGCACCTGGGCGCGCGGCTGCCGGCGTTTGCCACCTCCACCGGCCGGGTGTTGCTGGCGGCCCAGTCGCGTGGCGATTTCGCTGCCTGGATGAAAGGCCGCGCGCTGCCGCGCCTGACCGCGCGCACCCTCACCGATGCCAAGGCCTTCCGCGCCATCGTGGTCCAGGTGCGGGTCGACGACTTCTGCGTCGCCAGCGAAGAACACGAACTCGGCGTCCATGCGCTGGCCGTGCCGCTGCGCAACCTGCAGGGCCAGACCGTGGCCGCGCTCAACGTGGTCACATCGCCGCAGCGGCTGGAGCAGGAGGTGCTGCAGCGCGAACTGCTGCCGTTGTTGCTGGACGCAGCGCGCGAGCTGCGTCCTCTTTTGTGAAGCAGCGGGCGGGCTGTGGTCTTTGGTAGTTGGCGCGTGGGCTGCATTCGGTTAGAACGGACCGACGCAGAAAGCATCACCGTTGTCCATCGAACCAGGAGCCCGTTTTGCCCGATCTCAGAAAAGCGACTTTCAATGACCAGGCGGGCGTGCTGGCGCTCTACCGCGAACTGCGCCCGAACGACCCCGAGATACCCGCCGCGCGTGTGCCTGCGTTGTGGGCCGCGGTCACGGACAGCACCCGCTCCAGCATCTTCATCGCGAGCGTGGATGGCGAAGTTGCCGCCACCTGCATGCTCGCAACCGTCGCCAATCTCGCGAGCGACGGCCGGCCGATCGGCCTGATCGAACACGTGATCACCGCCGGCCGCTACCGCCGCCGCGGACTGGCTCGCCTGCTGCTTGAACATGCGCTGAAGGAAGCCTGGCACATCGGATGCTGCAAGGTCTTGCTGCTGTCCGGCATGCAGCGCACGGAGGCCCACGGCCTGTATGAGAGCGTGGGGTTCCGGGGCGACGTGGAGCGCGGGTTTGTTGCCAAGCCGGGCGCCGCCATGGGCGCCCAGGCTTAGTCAAAGCCCCAGTTCGCGCGCCAGGTCGATGAAGAGCCGCAGCGCAGTCGGCACCTGGTGACCTGCCGGGTAATACAGCGCCAGGCCAGGTACCGGCGGCGTCCACGTCCCAAGCACTTGCACCGCGCGCGCGGGCCGTGGCGGCGCAGCTGCAGGCCGGGCGGGTGCTGATCAACGGCCTGGCGCCCGCGCCGCTGGCGCCGTTCGGCGGCTTCAAGCAATCGGGCCTGGGGCGCGAGTTCGGGTTGTTGGGCCTGGAGTCGTTTCTGGAGGCGAAGGCGGTCATCGGAGGATGATTTGAGCTTGGTCGGAGGCTGCGGCAAATGAAGTCCTGCAGCGTTGACAATCGGCGCCATGGACACCCTTTCAGAACTCCGCGCCGGCCGCCTCGCCGGCAGCCAACGGCTGGACCTTGCCTGCGGCCTCACCACATTCCCGCGCGAGATATTCGACCTGGCCGACAG
>JAQGMQ010000145.1 GCA_028292305.1 Rhodoferax sp. | reverse complement strand
TTCCGGTTAAAGAATTCCCGTCGATCCGCGGCGTTCTCTTGCTTCAGGGAGCATCAGTTGACTCGCTGGGCAAGCTTGCGACGCCGGGCGGTCAGTAGCAGGGCCCCCCAAGCCCCGCAGAAAAGGGAGAAGCTGTCCGGCTCAGGGACAGCGTTTGCGGTTCCTATTACGGCCTGAAACGTCACGTTGCTAATGTTATCAAACTGGAGCAACCCCGCGCCCGTCTCCGCCAGTCCAGGAAAGACATTTTGATATTCCAGCGAAAATGGTCCGGCTGACTCGAAGCTCAGAAGGTCATACACCCCCGAACTGCCGGAAAAGATCCTGAAGCCGGTAACTGTACTGAGCTGCGGTCCGAGTCCAAAGATGATATTGTAGTTTCCCATCGTTGAAATGCTGGCAGGCATGGGACTAGCGGAAAACGAGCCATAACCTGCCAAGTCGAACAGAACAGACATCCCGTACTCCGTAGAGTAGTAGGAGCCAACGCCACCAAACACTTCTGCAATTTTATCCCTTTGGACGCCGTCGGTATCACCGCTGGCGGAAATCGTCAAGGGACCACTTACGGGGACGCCGTTGATGGCACCTTCGAAGTCGCCGCGAAAGATGTAAGTGACTGGCACGGCGAAAGCGCTCGTAGTGGCCAGCACCGTTAGAGCTGCAGCAGCACATGAGCCTCGGAGCTTGCGCGCAATCGTTTTCCAAAGGGCCGCCTTGTCAGCACAATAAGTCATGATCAAATTCCGTTTTCTGTAAAAAATAAGCAAAATATTGTATACGATATTAATAAATAATATTATAGTAACACAATCAGTGAAACCTTTCTTGACGGTAAGCTATGATTTGTTGATCTGCCGTGAATGCGAAATGGGCACTTAGGCAGCCAGACTACAAGTGAGCACCTTGGCCTCCTGGAGGTAACGCAGATTCATGCACGTGCCGTCCGAATGGTCGATCGGCCGCCCGAGCAGCATGCTTGCCGACCGAGCGGCAGCAGTTTCAAACTTTAGATTTGCAAAAGTATCACTAGAGTGGCACGGCGCCACCCAGCCCACGGAAGAGGCAGGTGGGTACGTTTGCTGAACGGCTATATTGCATCATCAAGCACTTGCGTTTAACGCCCTTGCGAAGCGAGCGGCAAGCAGCCGGACTACAGGTTGCCATGCATGGGGCAATTAAATTTACTATCCGATCGACGGTCCTGCCCACGCGCGGTTGCGCCACGTGCAGTTGCACTTCACGAGTATTGTTGTGGTTGACCTCGGACGAAACTCGCAGTCGCGCCGATTTACGGCGCTGGCTTGTTGGCCGTCTGCAGGTTCTGCACTTCCTGATCGGTCAGGATTTCGAAGACCCGCACCACCTTTTGCACGCCGCTCACGCTGCGCACCAGGTCCGAGATGCGGGTGGCTTCGCGTTGCGTCACGCGGCCCATAAGGTAGACGGTGCTGCGCTCGGTGACCACCTTGACCGTGTTCGCCTGCACGTCCTTGGCGTCGACCAGCGTCGCCTTGACCTTGCCCGTGATGTAGCTGTCGTTCGAGCGCTGCGTCAGCGTCGACGTGCCCAGCACGGCCACTTCATTGACGACGGAGCGCACGTTCTCGATCTTGGCGATCATGTCGGCAAGGCGCTGCTGGTCTTGCGCCGTGGGTATTTCGCCGGTCAACAGCACCTGGCGGTTGTAGCTGGTGATATTGACGTGGGCGCGGTCGCCGAAGTTTTCGCTCAGGCGGTTGTTGGCACGCAGTTCGATGCCTTCGTCTTCCAGCTGGGCGCCGGAGGTGCGGCGGTCGGTGGCCACCAAGGCGCCGCTCACGGCCGCGCCACCCACCACCAGCGGCACACAGGCCGAGAGGCCGGCGGTCAACGCCGCGGCAGCCAGCAAACTCAACATCAAACGGGTCGGAATCAAACGGGTCATGGTTTTCTTTAGGAAGGAACTTCTTGCTCGCCAAGCAGTTGCGAATCGACGCCATCGCAGAGGCAATGCAGCACCAGCAGGTGCACTTCCTGGATGCGGGCGGTGCGGTCGTGCGGCACGCAGATGTGCACGTCGGTCTCGCGCAGGGCCGCGCCCATCTTGCCGCCGCCCTTGCCGGTGAGTGCCACCACGGTCATCTCGCGCTGGTGCGCGGCCTCGACCGCGGCCAGCACATTGGCCGAGTTGCCGCTGGTGGAAATGGCCAGCAGCACGTCGCCGGGCAGGCCCAGGGCCCGCACCTGCTTGGAAAAAATCGAATTGAAATCGTAGTCGTTGCCGATGGCGGTGATGATCGAGCTCACGGACGTCAAGGCGATGGCGCCGAGTTCGGGCCGCTCGCGCTCGAAGCGCCCGACGAACTCGGCCGCAAAATGCTGGGCATCGGCCGCCGAGCCGCCATTGCCGCAGGCCAGCACCTTGCCGCCGCTGGTGACACACGCCAGCATCGCCTGCACCCCGGCCGCAATGGGCTTGCTCAAAGGCTGCGCGGCCTGGTATTTCAGGTCGGCGCTATCAATGAAGTGTTGTTGGATGCGTTGCTCAATCATGGTCGGCGATGATAACCCGGTGACTATGAACCCCATATGGGGCGGGGAAACCAAAAGTAAACCGCGTGGTATGCGATTTCGACAAACTTTACGAGGCCTCGAAAGCGCCGCGCAACCAGTCGATGCGGCCATCTTCCAGCAGCACCACGTCGAACCGGCACGGCGGCGGCGTGCGCAGCCGCATCAGGTAGCGGTTGGCCGCCAGCACGATGCGCTGGCGCTTGGTGGCGCTGATGCTGGCCGCCGCGCCACCGTGGGCCGATGACGCCCGGCGCCGCACCTCGACGAAGACCAGCGTGCCGTCGGCGTCGCGCATGACCAGGTCGATTTCTCCGCCACCGCGCCCGGGCGTCCGATAATTGCGTTCCAGCAGGCGCAGCCCGTTGGCGGTCAAATGGCGCAGCGCCTGGTCTTCGGCGGCGTCGCCGGCCTCTTTGGTGGTGACCGGCGAGCCATCCGCGCGCCGCGACACCAGGGGCAATGCCGGCAACTTGCGTTTGAAGATGTTCATGCTTGCGGCCTGGTTGGCTGCGTCCCTGGCCCCTTGGCCGACGCGGCACCCGTTTTTGTTTTTCTGATTTCACCCACTGTTGACGGAGTTCAGTTGAGCGCTTCTTTCACCTCCGCCCTGCAGGCCGCCGCCGACGCCGCATCTGCCCAGCATTATCCGCCCGGCACGCTCTACGTGGTCGCCACGCCGATCGGCAATCTGGCCGACATCAGCCTGCGTGCCTTGCATGTGCTGGGCCTGGTCGACGCCGTGGCCTGCGAAGACACACGCCACACCCAGGCGCTGTTGCGCGCCTATGGCGTCGACAAGAATTCGCACCAGCTGCTGGCCGTGCACCAGCACAACGAAAGCCAGGCCGCCGAGGCCGTGATCGCGCGCCTGCGCCAGGGCCAGCGCATTGCTTACGCCAGCGACGCCGGTACGCCGGCGATCAGCGACCCGGGCGCCCGGCTGGTGGCGGCGGCGCGCGCCGCGGGCTTTGCGGTGGTGCCGCTGCCCGGCGCGAGCAGCATCACCGCGGCCCTGAGCGTGGCGGGCATCGTGCAGGACACCGGTTTCGTCTTCGCCGGCTTCCTGCCGAACAAGACCGCCGAACGCCAGGCCGCCGTGCTGACCCTGCTGGCCGAGCCGCGCGCGGTCGTGCTGCTGGAGGCGCCGCACCGCATCGAAGCACTGGCCAAGGCGCTGGCGGCCCTGGGCCACCGGCCCGTCACCTTGTGCCGCGAGCTGACCAAACAGTTCGAAGAAGTGG
>JAQGMQ010000939.1 GCA_028292305.1 Rhodoferax sp. | reverse complement strand
GCCAACCAAGAAATAACATCCCGGGCGGCGCCGCCTACGCCATGCACCGCCCCACCACCGCCGTCATGCCGGCGCAGGCGGGAATCCAGTAGCCTCGAATTCCGGCTTTTGCACCGCTGGGGCAACGACCAACGCGGTGGGTACTGGATTCCTGCCTGCGCCGGAATGACGGTGGGTTGGTGGGGCGGCTGGACTATGCGGTGCGGCCGTGCGGAGAATTACTCAAGCGCGGCAAGTCCATGCCGATCCTGCCCACGGGCGGGACCTCGGCAATGACCGCGCGATTGCGGCCGGTAGCCTTGGCCTCGTAAACTGCGCGGTCGGCCTGGGCCATCAGCACGTCCAGATCATAGCCGCTGTAATCTGACGTCGCGATGCCGACGCTCACCGTCGCGCGGATGCTGGCGCCCAACACATCGGTCGAGGCAGCCTGGAAGCGCGCGCAGATCCGCTCGGCAATGCGCTTGGCGTCGTGCGGGCTGGCATTGGGCAGCAGGCAGCAGAATTCTTCGCCGCCGATGCGGAAGGCCAGATCCGTCGGCCGGACGCCCTCCTGCAGCACCGCGGCGAATTTCACCAGCACGCGGTCGCCCACTTCATGGCCGAACCTGTCGTTGATGGATTTGAAATGATCGAGATCGAGCATCAGCAAGCTGAACGGCGACTCGGAATATTCCTGCCGGCCAATCACGCGGCTGGCCAAGGCAATAAAGCCACGACGGTTCAATAGCCCCGTCAGCGGATCGGATTGCGCATAGTCGCGTTGCAGCGCCTCCTGGCGCTCCTTGGTCATCGATACCATGAGGACGGCAACGAACGCTGCAAACGAAAACCCCATCACGCTGGACAGTCCGAGGGCCCAGGCCTCCGGCGGCAGCCCGCCCAATGGGAACGGCGCAAATCCGGCGATCGGCATTCGCACCGCATAGCTCAACCCGAAGCAGGCAAACGCCAGCGCGGCAGGTCGGCGCGACGGCAGCGTTTCGGCCCTGCCCCGCCAGAGTTCATAACTGCCAAGGAACAGGAATGCGGCTGCCGGAATGCTGGCGGTGGCGACGCGAAGACCCATGTCATGCATGAAATAGGGAGATGTGCAGAGCAGCAGCCACACGGTTATAACCGCCGCCAGCGGCAACAGCAGTGGCCGCCGCTTATCGAAAACGCGGCAGGCTTGCCAACCGGTGCCGAAGGCCATCAACAGCAAAGCCGAGCCCACGCCGATGATGAGAAAATCGGGCAGCACATTGCGCCATAGGTTCAGGACGGCTGCGGAGGCGGCCATCAGGTACGCGCCGCACAGCCAGGCAAGCCATGGCGCTCGCCGATCCGACGCCCAAAAATACAGGAAAACCAGCGCCAGGACAAACGCGACTGCAACTGTCGCTACCAGCACTGTAAACATATCGAGTTGCATCGGCTCTTGCCCCCGGGCATTGCCAGCGTAGAGATACTAAGGCTGTAAATCTTTCGCCAATCTAAACGAAATCAGCCAAATAGCGGTGGCTGGTGAAATAGGCGATCTTGACGCGGCGGCTATCGGCCCCGCGTCGGCGGCATGTGGTCGAACTGGAGCTGGGTGCTATCGTTCGACCACCGGACCGGCGCAATGCCGGCACCCGACGGGTTGTTGTCTATCGGCAAATGCAGGGCTTCCACAAGCTGCTGAAATTCCAGCCGGGCGCTGGCATGGGAATTTGATGGCTGGCCGCCCAGCAGATCCGGGCTCAACGGATCGAACACAGTCAACCCGGTGGGAAACAGCGACCGGAAGATCACCCGCTCCGCAATACCCTCGGCGACGCGGCAGCCCAGCCTTGCGGCGATCTTTTCGATGCCGCTCTGCACCTGCCGCATGTTGCGCGACGACAGCATGGAGATGCGGTTGCGGACCAGCACCCAGTCGATAGTCTGCCCGTCGATTGCCAGACGCTCTGCACGGGCGCGCTGCACCAGGCGCGAATAATGGCTCATCTCTTTCGGCTCGCCGCTTACCGGATCGATATGGGCCATCACCGCTAGATCGATCAGGCTGTCGTTGAGCGGCGTCACCAGCGTATCGGCAAGCGAATGGGCCAACCGCGTCAGATGGGTATCGAAGCCGGGCGTATCGACGATCAGATAGTCGGCCTCGCCCTCGACCTCCACCACCGCGCGGCGGAAGAGATCGAATTCGAGCTTCTGGTTCTCGCGAATGGAATCGCTGCGCGCCAGTGGCAGATGGAAATGGGTGGTGTGCGGCAGTTGCAGGTTGCGCGCCTGCGCCCAGTTCCGGCGGTTGCGGACATAGTTGGTCAGCGTCTGCTGACGGCTGTCGACATCGATGCTGGCGACACGAAAGCCCTGGTAGAGCAGATAGGTCGCGAGGTGAAAGGCCGTCGTCGACTTCCCCGACCCGCCCTTCTCATTGCCCACGACAATGACGTGCGTTCCTGTCCGCTTCATCGCTCGCTCCAAGCTCCCCAAGGCCCGAAACGATGCTTCGGCCGACTCGCATGACATTGGAGTCTATCCGAATTCTCCCGAGGTTAAATGACTGTGTAGAATGCCTATAACAACCCAAGCCGCGCTAATTCTTCGGCAATTTCCTCCGAGCCTTCGGCTGCCTCATGGCCGTCGATATCGAGCGGCGCATCCTTTGGCGCCAGGTAGCGCCAGCCCTGGAAAGGCCGCTTCGGGCGCGGTTTCACCCGGATCAGATTGGGCGCCATGATGATGTCGCAGCACGTCTTGCCCTCGCTATCGGTCGCCTCCTGCAGGCGCAGGATCGGCTGCCGGCAGCGGATCACGCCGGAGATCACCCAATAGATCGAGCCCTTGCCGGCAATCTCGGTGTCGCGTTTGGGCCGCATGCGGGTGCGGTGCACGTGCACGTCCTCGCCATAATCGGCGCCCCACCAGTGCGCCCGCTCGCTGCGATAGCTTTCAAGCTCGTCGAGCGTGGCGACGCCGACGCAAAGCTTGATCATATGCATCATTGGTCTTGCCCTACTTTGTCTTGCCCTACTTGGTCTTTGCCTATTTGGCCCGGCGCTGGATGGAATCGATTTCGTCGCGTTCGACGATCCACGGCTCCTTGAGGGCCTCTACCAGCCATTCCTGGAAGGCCGGCAGGGCATAGATGGCTTCAACATAGGCCGCCGCCGTATCCGAAGCCGGCAGCGAATAGGTGCGGATGCGGGTCGCGACCGGCGCAAACATCGCATCGACCGCGCTGAAGGCGCCGCAAAGGTACGGGCCGCCGGATTGCTCGAGCATGCCGCCCCACAGCCCTTCCAGGCGCTTCAGATCGTCTGCAACCTCATCGATGGGCACCCGTCCGGGCAACGAGGCACGAAGGTTCATCGGCGCGGCGTTGCGCAGGCCGGTAAAGCCGCCATGCATTTCGGCGCTCGCCGCCCGCGCCCTGGCCCGCAGCGCGCGATCCTGCGGCCAGATCGGCTTTTCGGGGAACAGCTCGGCGATATACTCGATGATCGCTACCGTTTCGGGGATCACCAGTTCGCCATCGATCAGCACTGGTACCTTGCCGGTGGGTGATTTTACGGCGAACACATCCTTGTAGCCCAGTTCGTGGAAGGTCAGCAGTTCTTCCTCGAACGGAATGTCGAAATGTTTCAGCACCAGCCAGGGGCGAAGCGACCAGCTGGAATAGTTGCGGTTGGCGAAG
>JAQGMQ010000508.1 GCA_028292305.1 Rhodoferax sp. | reverse complement strand
GTCTGCCGCGCCACCGTGATGGCCTGCCGCGCCAGGCTGGTGGCCACGGCCGGGTCGCGCACGGGGGTCGGGGCTTGCAGGGCCGCGCTCGCCGGCGGGCGGTTGCGCGTCACCGCGGGCAACACTTCGACCACTTCGTCGTCGCGCGTGGGCAACGGGATCGGCGCGGCATGGCAGACCGCGCCGGCCACAACACCCAGTGCAGTGACGACACCCAACACGGCGCGTGGTGCAAAAAAGCGCAACGGGCCTTGTGGGGCCGTGCCTATCGAGAGACTGAGAATTTGCACCGTTGAAGCGTGCCCGCAGGCCACTGTGATTGAGAGGGGAAATCACTTTACCCCACGCGCCTTCGGCGAACGTAACCGCACTTCTGGAGACCCGCATCCAAGGCGCACCAGTCTTCAGAACTTCCTGAAACACCTACAATTCCAGAATGTCCAAGCCTTCCCCTGCCCGCCTGCCCGAACTCAATCGCCAATTCATCGCGCACTTCGGCGAGATGGGCAGCCGTTGGGGCATCAACCGCACGGTGGGCCAGATCTATGCGCTACTGTTCATCGCGCAACACCCGCTGAACGCCGACGACATCGCCGAGACGCTGGAATTCTCGCGTTCCAACGTGAGCATGGGGCTGAAGGAACTGCAGTCGTGGCGGCTGGTGAAGCTGCGCCACCAGCCCGGCGACCGGCGCGAATATTTCGAGGCGCCGCAGGACGTGTGGGAGATCTTTCGCATCCTCGCCGAGGAGCGCCGCCGCCGCGAGATCGAACCCACCCTGTCGATGCTGCGCATGGCCCTGCTCGAAGAGCCGCACAGCGACGCCGAACGCCATGCGCAGAACCGCATGCGCGAGATGCACGACCTGATCGACCGGCTGTTGAAATGGTTCGACGACGTGCAGCGCCTGGCGCCCGAGACCGCCATGCAGCTGATGGGCATGGGCGCGACGGTCACCAAGGTACTGGGCTTGAAGGACCGGCTGATCGGCGGCAAGGGCAAGAAGCCGGCTGGCTGAGCCTGTGGCTTGAGCCGGCCGGACCTGGGGGTCACAAACGCTCGGAGCGCTCGCCGGTCTGCCGCACGAGGTGGTCGCGGCGCACCGCTTCATCGTCCATCAGCTCGTACCACATCGCGTTGAGCACGGCGAAGGCGGCGGCCAGGGGCAGGCCGAGAATCCAGGAGAAGTACCACATGAATTTTTCCTTTTTTTTAGTTGAGGGGCTGGTTGGCTGGGTCGACCTTCGACGGGCTCAGGACGAACGGTTGGGGGTGCGACACGCGGGTGTTCGTCGCGCGATACGCCACCGCATCAATACGCATGGCTGGTCTCCTCGCGGATCGCCTTCTCGTCGACCTTGCCCCACAACACGTGGTACACCCAGCTGGTGTAGGCCACGATGATCGGCAGGAAGAACACGGTGACGGCCAGCATGATGAACAGCGTGAGGTGGCTCGACGACGCGTCCCACACGGTCAGGCTGGCACGCGGGTCGATCGACGACGGCAGGATGAAGGGAAACATCGACGCGCCCACGCTGAGCACGATGCCGGCGATGCCCAGCGCGCTGCACGACAAGGCCAGGATCTCGCGGCGCAGGCGCAAACCGAGCAGCGCGCCCAGTGCGCCGACGAAGCCCGCGCCGGGCGCCGCCAGCGTCCACGGATGGGCCAGGTAGTTGGCCATCCACGCGCCGGCCTGCACGGCCACGGTCTTCAGCAAGGGGTTCGACGGGCCGACCGGGTCGATGGTGCTGGTGACCACATAACCCCGCACCGCCATCCACAGCCACACGCCCGCCAACGCATACAAGACGATGGTCGCCAGCGCCGCCACGCTGCCATAGGCCCGCGCCCTGTCGGCCACCGCGCCCTCGGCCTTCAGCTGCAGCCAGACCGCGCCGTGCATGGCCAGCATCGCCACCGAGACCAGGCCGCACAGCAGCGCGAACGGGTTCAGCAGGCCGAAGAAGCCGCCGTCGTAGAAGATGTGCATGTCGGGCGCCAGGCGAAACGGCACACCCTGCAGCACGTTGCCCAGGGCCACGCCGAAGATCAGCGAAGGCGTGAAGCCGCAGAAGAACAGCACCCAGTCCCAGCGTGCGCGCCAGGCCGGGTCTTCACGCTTGCTGCGGAACTTGAAGGCCACCGGGCGCAGGATCAGCGCGGTGAGGATCACGAACATCGCCAAGTAGAAGCCCGAGAACGACACCGCATACAGCTGCGGCCAGGCCGCGAAGATGGCGCCGCCGCCGAGGATCAGCCAGACCTGGTTGCCTTCCCAGACCGGGCCGACGCTGTTGATGACCACACGCCGTTCGATGTCGGTGCGGCCGGCGAACGGCAGCAGCATGCCCACACCGAGATCGAAGCCGTCGGTGACGGCGAAGCCGGCCAGCAGCACGCCGATCAGCGCCCACCAGATCAGGCGCAGGGTGTCGTAGTCGAGAAGTTGGTGAAGGGTCATTTTGGGTTACTCCGCCGAAGCAAGGGTGGACGGCCTAAAGCCTGGAACCTGGCGCTGCGCGACGCCCACGTCGGGGTCGTGTTCGGAAGCGGGGCCGCTGCGTATGGCTTTCAGCATCAGCTTCATCTCGATCACCAGCAGCACGGTGTAGATGGCGACGAAGCCGGCCAGCGTCAGCAGCAAGGTGCGCACGCCCAGGTTGGACACGGCCACGGCCGTGGGCAACACCCCTTCGATGACCCAGGGCTGCCGGCCGAATTCGGCCACCAGCCAGCCGGCTTCGATGGCGATCCAGGGCAATGGAATGGCGAATACCGCCAGCTTCAGCAGCCAGTGGTAGCGGTCCAGCATGCGCCGGGCCGACAGCACGAAGAACGTGCCGGTCAGCACGATCAGCAGCATGCCGATGCCGACCATCACGCGGAACAGCCAGAACAGCGGCGCAACCTGCGGCACGGTGTCCCAGGCGGCCTTGGAGATCTGCTCGGGCGTGGCCTGGCGCGGGTCGTCGACATAGCGCTTGAGCAGCAGCGCGTA
>JAQGMQ010000499.1 GCA_028292305.1 Rhodoferax sp. | reverse complement strand
CGACGGCGCCATCTTCACGCTGGGCCAATACGCCAAATGGGGCGACGCGCTGGGCGACGTGCACCTGCTGCGCGACGGCGACGCGGTCAAGCTCGGCAAGGAGCCGGTGTTCCTGGCGCAGCACATCCAGGTGCCCACACAGGGCCTGGCGCTGCTGATCAACGCCTTCAACTTCCCCGCCTGGGGGCTGTGGGAAAAGGCCGCGCCGGCGCTGCTCTCGGGCGTGCCCGTCATCGTCAAGCCCGGCACCTCCACCGCCTGGCTGACGCAGCGCATGGTGCGCGACGTGGTCGACGCCGGCGTGTTGCCACCTGGCGCGCTGTCGGTGGTCTGCGGCAGCTCCGCCGGCCTGCTGGACCGGCTCACGCCGTTCGACGTGGTGTCGTTCACCGGCTCGGCCGACACCGGCGCACTGATCCGCGCACACCGCGCCGTGGCACAGCATTCGGTGCGCGCCAACATCGAAGCCGACAGCCTGAACTCCGCCGTGCTCATGCCCGACGGCGCGCCGGGGTCGGAGGCGTTCGACCTGCTGGTGCGCGAAGTGGTGCGCGAGATGACGGTCAAGTCGGGCCAGAAATGCACCGCCATCCGCCGCGTGCTGGTGCCCGAAGGTCTGTACGGCCCGGTGGCCGAGGCCATCGGCGCCAAGCTCGCGGCCATCACCGTGGGCAACCCGCGCAACGAGTCGGTTCGCATGGGCTCGCTGGTCAGCCGCGCGCAGTTCGATACGGTCAAGGCCGGCCTAGCCGTGCTGAAGCAGCAGACCACCGTGTTGTACGACGGCAGCCAGAAACCGCTGGTCGATGCCGACGCCGACATCGCCTGCTGCATCGGCCCGGTGCTGTTGGGCACGCAAGACGCCGACGCCGCCGATCTGGTGCACGACGTGGAAGTCTTCGGCCCGGTGGCCACGCTGCTGCCCTACCGCAACCTCGACCACGCCATCGCGCTGGCCCACCGCGGCCAGGGCTCGCTGGTGACCTCGCTGTACGGCGCCGACGCCACCGCGCTCGGCCTCACGGCGGTGCAGCTGGCGGCCAGCCATGGGCGGGTGCACGTGGTCACGCCCGACGTGGCCAAAGCCCACACCGGCCACGGCAACGTGATGCCGATGTCGCTGCATGGCGGCCCGGGCCGAGCGGGCGGCGGGGCCGAGCTGGGCGGCCTGCGGGCGCTCGATTTCTACCACCGCCGCAGTGCGGTGCAGGCCAGCCCCGAGGTGTTGGCGCGGCTGGGCCTGAGCGGCTGAACGCCTGAGCCCAAAAATAAGAGGGCGCAGTACGGCACAACACCGCCGCTGCGCCTGTGGAGACAACGGGAAAAACCGGGAGACCGCAATGAACTTGCCCGCCAATTTCAACTTCGCCGCCCATGTGTTCGCGCTCAACCGCGCACGTGCCGGCAAGACCGCCTACATCGACGACTTCGGCAGCCTGACCTATGGCCAGCTCGAAGACCGCGCGCGCCGCCTGGCATCCGCGTTGCTGGCCGCGGGCATCCAACCGGCCGAGCGGGTGCTGCTGCTGCAGCTCGACACCCATGCCTGGCCGGTGAGCTTCCTGGCTTGCCTGTACGCCGGCATCGTGCCGGTGGCGGTGAACACCCTGCTCACCGCGGACGACTATGCCTACATGCTGGCGCATTGCGAAGCGGCGGCGGTGCTGGTCTCCGGCGCCTTGCAGGGCACGCTCGCGCAGGCGATGGACAAGGCGATGGACAAGGCGATGGACAAAGCGACGGACAACGCCCCTCACCCCGTGCGCCAGGTGGTGGTGGCCCATCCCGTCGGCCCGCTGCCGGCCGGCTGTATCGACATGGACCAGGCCATCGCCGCCGCAGAGCCGCTGGTTACGCCGGCCAGCACCTCGCCGCAAGACCACGCGTTCTGGCTGTATTCATCCGGCTCGACCGGCCGGCCCAAGGGCACGGTGCACAGCCATGGCAACCTGTGGTGGACGGCCGAGCTGTTCGGCAAACCCGTGCTCGCGCTCACCGAAGACGACGTGTGTTTCTCGGCCGCCAAGCTCTACTTCGCCTATGGGCTGGGCAATGCATTGACCTTCCCCCTGTCGGTGGGCGCCACCGTGGTGCTGATGGCCGAGCGCCCCACGCCCGACGCCACCTTCAAGCGCTGGACCTCGATGCCCGAAGGTCTGAGGCCGACAGTGTTCTTCGGCGCGCCGACCGGCTTCGCGGGCATGCTGGCATCGCCGTCGCTGCCCGCGCGCGCGGAAGTCGGCCTGCGCATGTGTTCGTCCGCCGGCGAGGCCTTGCCGGCCGAGATCGCGCAGCGCTTCAAGGCGCATTACGGCTGCGACATCATCGACGGCATCGGCTCCACCGAGATGCTGCATGTGTTCATCTCGAACCGGCCGGGCGATGTGCGGTATGGCACCACGGGCAAACCGGTGCCCGGCTACGAGATCGAGCTGCGCGGTGAAGACGGCCGCGCGGTGGCCGACGGTGACGTGGGCGACCTCTACATCAAGGGGCCGAGCGCCGCCCTGATGTATTGGGCCAACCCGGAAAAAACCGCCGACACCTTTCAAGCCGGCTGGACCAAGAGCGGCGACAAATATTCGCGCGACGCCGAGGGCTACTTCACCTACGCCGGCCGCAGCGACGACATGCTCAAGGTCAGCGGCATCTACGTGTCGCCCTTCGAAGTCGAGTCCACGCTGATGCTGCATCCGAGCGTGCTCGAAGCCGCGGTGGTCGGCAAGCAGGACGCCGACGGCCTGACCAAGACCAAGGCCTACGTGGTGTTGAAGGTCGGCAAGTCAGTCACTGGTGACGAGCTGAAGGCCTTCGTGAAAGAAAAGCTCGCGCCCTACAAATACCCGCGCTTCATCGAGTTCGTGGACGAACTGCCGAAGACCGCCACCGGCAAGATCCAGCGCTTCCGTCTGCGCGAACTCGAACGGTCCCGCGACCTGGCACGTGACCAGGCGCAGGAGCACACCGCGTGAGCCAGGCCACGGGTCAAGCGGCGGGTCAGGAGGCGGGCTTTGCGGCCATCACCTGG
>JAQGMQ010000468.1 GCA_028292305.1 Rhodoferax sp. | reverse complement strand
GCCTTTTTCATGGGCGCTGCGGCGATGTAGCGATGGCCTGATGAGACGCCAAGGTCGTAGGCGGTGCGGCGGTGCGGCGCTGCAGGGGGTCGCGGGACGGTGGCGCAGCGGTCGGGCGAAGTGCGGGCTGCGCGGCACTGTCTCCAATCTGGAAACACCGCGGTTCCCATTCAGCCGGTTTAAAACATGAACCTTTGCACCTACCTGCTATTCACAGAGAGTGCAAGGTTGCAAACCCTGTACATGCAAAGAACCTCTCGCGCCAACCCGAGAGACGAGGAGAGGCTCCTTTCATGTAGTGGCTGTTCTTAAACTTCAAAAGGTATCTTCATCATGAACACTTCTTCCAAAATCCTGGCCTCCTCACTGATTGCCGTCGCTTCCCTTTCCGCCGCCAGCGCCTTCGCTGGCGACAACGACTACCCAGGCGTGCAAGCCAGTGCCGCCAGCACGGTCAGCAACACCACACGCGCCCAGGTGCGTGCCGAATACCTGCAAGCCAAGCGCGAAGGAACGCTGATCCAATCGGACGATGCGTATCCCGTGGTTGCCGCGCAGGCCAGCGGCAAGACGCGCGCCGAAGTGCAGGCCGAGCTGGGCAACGCACGCCGCGCCGGCCTGACCGACCGGATCGACAATTCTTATCCCGGCGACGTGGCCCAAGGCGGTGTCAACGGTCGTACCCAAGGCTGATCGGCAAGTCGACCTCAGCCTGTTGTGCCGGTTTTGCCGGCGCGGCTGAAACAAAGCCGGGTCTCCGCAAGGGGGCCCGGCTTTTGTTTTTGTGGGCCTTTCCGGAGCCCTGGCTGGTGTTGCGCAGCGCCGCTGTTTTTGTAACCGCGTGGGCCGTGGCTGACAGCAGTGCCCTGGGCCGTCCCACAGGCTGGGCTGGCTCGGCTTTGCACAATCACGTTCATTCGAGCAACAGCCCGCATCAACAGCGCGCATCAACCCAACGGCGAAGGACAAGCAACATGGCAACCAGCAGCATTCTCGGCGGCGAACACATGCCCGAGCCCATTGCGGGCAAAGGCACGGACGCGCTCGGCCCGAGCGACAACTCCGACAGCGGCAGCGACGCGCAAGGCGCCTACGGCGAGGGCGAGCTGGCCAGCGACAGTGATGCCGCCGGCACCGGCGAACGCGCCAGCATCGAAGGCATGGATCGCTCCGACCGCGACATCCTGCCCGACCATGTGGAGCGCGAGCCGGGATTGTCATCGGACGATGACCTCGTCATCGACAGCGATGACGACGTGGAAGAACTTGCGCTCGACGACGATGTGGAAGAGGGCGACGAAACTGGCGAAGAACGTGCCGAAGGCCCGGACCGGGCCTGAACGGACCCGAAAAGACCACCGTGCGCATCACGGAACCGACAGCCGCCATCGGCGGCAAGCCTTTCATGGCAGACATTTCCACCAGCCACGGTGACCGTCAAGGCGAAGCGAACCGGCAGAAGTCGGCGCGCACGCTCGACAGGCGTATCCGTGGCACGCTGGTGAAGAGCTTCGGGCTGAAGCACCTGCGTGAGGGCCAGCGCGCCGTGATCGACCGTGTGCTCGGCGGCCAGAACACGTTGGCGATCATGCCGACCGGCGCCGGCAAATCGCTGTGTTATCAGCTGCCCGCGCTGTTGCTGCCGGGCAAGACCGTGGTGGTTTCGCCGTTGATCGCGCTCATGAAAGACCAATGTGAGTCGCTGTGCGCGCGCGGTGTGGCGGCGGTGCAGGCCAACAGCGCCATCGACGCACAGGCGTTGCACGCGGCCGAAGCGGCGATTGCCGATGGCAGCGCGCGCATCGTGCTGACCACGCCCGAGCGGCTGGCCGACGCCGACTTCATGGCCCTGCTGCAACAGCATCCGACCAGCCTGCTGGTGGTGGACGAAGCGCATTGCATCTCCCAGTGGGGCCACGACTTCCGGCCCGCGTTTCTGGACATCGCGCCGGCCCACAGAAAGCTGGGCAAACCCACGGTGCTGGCGCTGACCGCCACCGCCACCGAGGGCGTGACCGCCGATATCCGCGACCAGCTCGGCATCGCCAAGAGCGGCGTGGTCAATACCGGCGCCTACCGGCCCAACCTGCATTACCGCGTGGAGCAGGTGGCGCGGGAAGAAGACAAGCTTGCGCGTGTGCGCGCGCTGGTGCGTGACGCCGAGGGCAGCGGGCTGGTCTACACCGCCACCGTGAAGGCGGCCGAAGCCGTGTTCGAGGCACTGGTGGCCGCGGGTGAATCGGTGCAGCGTTACCACGGCAAACTCGGCGCGGCCGAGCGGCGCGCGGCGCAGGACGCGTTCATGGAAGGCCGCGTGCGCGTGATGGTGGCAACCAACGCTTTCGGCCTCGGCATCGACAAACCCGACATCCGCTTCGTACTGCATTACCAGATGCCCGCGGGCCTGGACGCTTATTACCAGGAGTCGGGCCGCGCGGGCCGCGACGGGCTCGACGCCACCTGCACGCTGCTGTTCCTGCGCAGCGACAAGGCGGTGCAACAGTTCTTCATGAGCGGGCGCTACCCCGGTGTGGACGACGTCGACGCCTTGTACCGCGCGCTGCAACATGGGCCCGAGGGCCTGCCGGGTTGGACGCTGGCCGATGGCTGGCCGCTCGCCGAGCTGCAAAAGACGCTGCAGCGCCCGCTGAACAAACTCAAGGTGGCGGCCAGCCTGCTGCGCCGCCAGCGCGTTGCCGGCGTGAACCGGCAGGGGCATCTCACCTTGTTGAAAAAGCAGATCGACGACGCCGGCCTGGCCGCGCTGCTGGCAGCCTACCAGCACAAACGCGAGCAGGACCGCGAGTCGCTGGAGAGCATGGTGTTCTATGCCCAGACCGGCCAGTGCCGCTGGCAGGTATTGCTGGGGCACCTGCAGGAACACGAGGCGTTTTCGCAATGCGGCCGTTGCGACAACTGCCTGCGCATCGCCGCCCTGCAGTCGGAGCTGGTGGCGCGCGCCACGGAGACCGTGCAGGGCCTGGGCCAGCAGGCCGATGCCGCCATGGCGCCTACGGGAGGTGCCCAACCTGAAGTGACCGCGGGCGAACGGGCGGTGTTCAAGCCCGACGACACGGTCAAGGTGAAGCGCTACGGTGTGGGCCGTGTGGTGGCTGCCGATTCTGCTTCGGTGACAGTGGCTTTCGAGGCCGGGCCGAAGCGCAGCTTTCATCCCGATTACGTGCAACGCGTCGTGCCGCGTGCGGCGCGCCTGCCGTCGAAGCGGCGGCAGTCGTCGACGGTCGTGCCCGTGTAGCGCTGCAGCCCACTGGGAGCGGCAGGCTCAGTAGTCGTACTTCACGCGCAGGCTCAGCATGTGGCCATGGCGGCCGTAGGTCGATCCCGTCAGGTAGGCCGCCTGCCAGCCGATCGTGCCCGGCCCCGCGGGCACGCTGCCGAACAAGGCCGGGCCAGCCCGGTGCGACTGGTCATCGCGTGGTGACCAATGGTCCCACGGGCCGAGTTCGCCGAAACCCTGCGCCCCGAAATGCAGGCCCGGGCGCCAGCGGTGGCGCAATTGCCACTGGTATTTGAGCTGCGTCGGCTCGGAGGCCAGCGCACCCAGGCCGCGTTCAAAAAACACATTCGCATTGACCTGGGTGCGGCCGAAGTCGGTCTGCAGCGCGGGTCCGAATTCAAACGTGCGGCCTTCGGCGTGGCTGTCGCCCACGGCCAGCTGGGTGTGGATCGCCAGGTCGAAGGGGTACTGGCCATGCGTCAGCAGCAGGTCGTTCTGCCAGTTTACGGTGCTGAGTTCGGTGGGCAAGCGCGAGCTGCCGATGTAGCTCACGAAGACCTCGGTGTACCAGTCGCCGTTGACGTTCCAGCCGAAGCCGACCTCGGGCCAGGTGGTGGTGGGCCGGTTGTGGCGGGACACGTTCCAGTAGCGAAAATCGACGGTGCGCAGGCCCGGGTCGTTGTAGATGGTGACCACGTAGTAGCCCGGGTCGGCGGCCGCCGTGTCGGCGAACAAGGCCGCGGCGGCAGCCAGCAGCGATGCGGCGAACAGGCGGGGCGTCATGGGCAAGTGGTCATGGGCAAAGGATCATGGTCAGGCGTCCTCGGGCAGGCGGCTGCGCGTAACTTTCATTATGGTGGCGGGCCGGCCTTTCGGAAAGTGAAGTTGATGCGCTCTTCGCCGAGCAGCGCGTGCCGGCCCTGCTTCAACGGCAACACGCCATGGAAGCGCAGCCGGTCTACGCCGCCCCACACCACCACGTCGCCGTGCTGCAGGGGCACGCGCGCCGGGCGGTCGGCGCGGGCCAGTCCGCCGAACTGGAACACCGCGGGCAAGCCCAGTGAAACCGACACGATGGGCGCGCTGTAGTCCTGTTCGTCCTTGTCCTGGTGCAGCGACAGCTTGGTGCCCGGCCGGTAGCGGTTGACGAGGCAGGCGTCGGGCGCGAAGCCTGCGAACCCGGCCTGGGCCGCGGCCTCGGCGGCCAGCGCCAGAAATACGGCCGGCAGCGCGGGCCAGGCGCGGCCGGTGTCGGGATCGTGCGGCGTGTAGCGGTAGCCGCGGCGGTCGCTGGTCCAGCCTAACGTGCCACAGTTGGTGGTGGCCACCGACATGCTGAAGCCGCCCGGTGTCACCAGGTGGCGAAACGGGGCCGCGGCCTCGATGCCCCGCAGCGCGGCCAGCAACTGCGGCACGCAGGGCAAGGCCAGGCCGCGCAGCACGAACGATTGCGGGCCGATGGCTTCGACACCGCCCGGCGATGCGTCGGGCGCAAACAGGTCGAGGTTCACGGCGCGCGGCCACCCTGGCGGGAGGCCCGTTCTTCAGCGGCGATCAATTTCTGCTCCTTCTGCTGGCTTCGTGAGCCGGCCAGTGTAGGAACTTTCGTCGCTGCGACCATCGGGGCTTACGTCATGCGGGGCCGCGCCATTCGCGCACGTGTGCAGTGCGCGGCGGCCGCGGCACCGGCCGTACCGCCTCCTTCGGTGTGCCGATGTACAGAAAGCCTGCCAACCGGTCGGTCGGCCCGAAGCCGAGCGCCTGGCGCACACGTGTATCGTAGGCATTCGGCCCGCTGGCCCAGAAGCCGCCGTAGCCGAGGATGTGCAAGGCGTTGAGCAGGTTCATCGCGCCGGCGGCGACCGTCATTGTCTGTTCGATCTCTGGCACCTTGTGGCCGGGCACGGTGTGGATGCCGAGCGCCACCACGATCGGCGCGGCATGGGCCTTGGCGCGCATGCGTTCGGCGTTGGCGTCCGGGTCGCGGGCCAGCGCGGCTTCGGCGAACAGGTCACCCAGCGCATCGCGCGCCGCGCCGCGGATCACGACGAAACGCCAGGGCCGCAGCGCGCCATGGTCGGGCGCGCGCAGGGCCGCGTCGAAGGCCAGGTTCAGCACCGAATCGGGCGGCGCGGGATCGGTCAGTGGCCAGGGTGAGCTGCGCGACAAGAGCAGGTCGAGCGCGTGTTGCTGGGCCGGGGTGGGGTGGTCTGAAATGGTGAAGTCCTCAAGTGAAGAGTTGATGGCGTCGATGTGCTCAGGCTTTCTCGGTATAGGCCGCATCGGCGCGGCGCACGCCGCGCACCACCATGGCGGCGCGCAGGCGCAGCACTTCGGCTTCGAGCCGGGCGATCTCGGCGCGTTGGGCCTGCAGCACGTGGCTGCATTTGTTTTGCACCGCGCCGTATTGGCGGGTCAGGGCGATGTGTTCGTCCAGAAGTTGGTCGAAAGCGGCCTGCGTGGGCGTCATGCGCAGGCCCCGCAACGGGGGAAAACCGAAGTGTCCAACATGCCAAAACCTTCCGCATGGTTGAGATGCGACCGATTCTAGATGAGAATTACTTTTATTTGAGAGTAGGGTCTTCCAGCGCGAAAGACCCTGAATTCGGTTTTCAGACGGGCGTGCGCCGGTACACGACGAAGCTGTAGCCCAAGCCGTTCGCGGCCGTGTGTGCTGCACGCGAAACCTCTTGCCACGGCGCTGCCAGCGCAGGCGCATGAGCGTCGCCTTCGAAGTCGGCGTCGATCTCGGTCACCACCACCGAGTCGGCCAGTGGCAGGGCCTGCGCATACACCTCGGCGCCGCCGATCACCCAGGCGTCGCTGCCCTCGGCGAACAACGCGCGGGCTTCGGCCACGGAGGCCACCCGCACGGCGCCCGCGGCCTGCCAGTCGGCCTGGCGCGTGAGCACGATGTTCTGCCGGCCGGGCAGGGGGCGGAACTTCGGCGGCAACGAATCCCAGGTCTTGCGGCCCATGATCACGGGCGCGCCCATGGTGGTGCGCTTGAAGTGCGCTAGGTCTTCGGGCAGGTGCCAGGGCAGGGTGCCACGGGCGCCGATGACGCCGTTCCTGGCGCGTGCGTAGATCAGGTGGATCGGCATGCCGGCTACACCGCGACGGGCGCCTTGATGGCCGGATGGCACTGGTAGTCGCGCACCTCGAAATCCTCGAACGCGTAGTCGAAGATCGAATCCGGCTTGCGTTTGATGTGCAGCGTGGGGTAGGGATACGGCGCACGGCTCAACTGCAGCGCCACCTGTTCGGCGTGGTTGCTGTAGATGTGGCAGTCGCCGCCGGTCCAGATGAAGTCGCCCACGTCGAGCTCGCATTGCTGCGCCACCATGTGCGTCAGCAGCGCATAGCTGGCGATGTTGAATGGCACACCCAAAAAGATGTCGGCGCTGCGCTGGTACAGCTGGCAACTGAGTTTGCCGCGTTCACCCGGCGCCTGCGCGGGCGCCACGTAGAACTGGAAGAAGGCATGGCAAGGCATCAAGGCCATCTTGTCGAGTTCGGCCACGTTCCAGGCGCTGACGATGATGCGGCGCGAATCGGGGTTGGACTTGAGCGTCTTGATGACTTCGGCGATCTGGTCGATGTGGCCGCCGTCGGGCTTGGGCCAGCTACGCCACTGCACGCCGTACACCGGGCCGAGGTCGCCGTCGGCGCGGGCCCATTCGTCCCAGATGCTCACGCCGCGTTCCTTCAGCCAGTTGTTGTCCGACGATCCGGTGAGGAACCACAGCAGTTCCTGGATGATCGAACGCAGGTGGACCTTCTTGGTGGTGACCAGCGGGAAGCCTTCGTTCAGGTCGAAGCGCATCTGGTAGCCGAACACGCTCCTGGTGCCCGTGCCCGTGCGGTCGCCCTTGGCCACGCCGGTGCTGTCGACGTGGCGCATGAAGTCTTCGTATTGGGAGCGGACGGGACGGGAGACAGGGATAGTCATGTCGGCAAATTTTAGGTGCGCAGCACGCGTCCCGGAT
>JAQGMQ010000459.1 GCA_028292305.1 Rhodoferax sp. | reverse complement strand
CTGGCGGTGCTGAGCTTCGTGGGCCTGGCCCTGGCACACCTGGCCAAGCTCGGCTTCTGTTTTGCCGACGTGGCCGAAGAGTTCGCCCACCCCGTGCGGTCGAGTTTCTTCCCGGCCGTGTCGGTGTCGATGGTGGTGCTGTCGATCGGCCTGCGCGCCTATTCGGTGCCGGTGGCCGAGGTGTTGTGGTGCCTGGGCGCGGCCATGCACTTCGTGCTGGCGGTCACGCTGATCCGCCGCTGGATCCTGCACGCGCAGGACGAGAGCGTGATGACGCCGGCCTGGTTCATCCCGGTGGTCGGCAACATCCTGGTGCCGGTAGGCGGCGTGCCGCTGGGCTATGTGGAGATCAGCTGGTTCTTCTTCTCGGTGGGGCTGATCTTCTGGCTGGCGTTCTTCACCATCGTGCTGCACCGCGTGTTGTTCGTGCCGGTGATGAGCCAGCGCAGCATGCCCACTTTGTTCATCCTGCTGGCACCGCCTTCGATCGGGCTTTCGGCCTACCTGGCGTTTACCGGCGGGCAGGCCGGCGCGCTGGGCGACATCCTGTATTGCCTGGCACTGTTCATCGCCATCCTGCTGGCCACGTTGTGGCGCCACGTGGCGCACGGCGCGTTTTTCATGAGCTGGTGGGCGATGACGTTTCCGGCCGATGGCTGGGCCGGTGCGTCGATCGGCTTCTTCCACGCGCGGCCTTCGGTCTACACCCACGCCATCGCCTGGTTCGCCCTGGCGGCGGCCAGCGGCATCGTGGCCTGGATCGCGGCGCGCACGGCGGCGCACATGTTCAGCGGGGCGGCTTTTCACGAAGACTAGTCAGACCCCCGAAAGCCTGGCCGCGCAAGATTTTCCCCCGCCCGCACCCCACCGTGCAGGCACTTTTTTTACCTCAACCCAAGGAGCGCACTACATGCCAACCATCACCACCAAAGACGGCACCGAGATTTTCTACAAGGACTGGGGCACCGGTCAGCCCATCGTGTTCTCGCACGGCTGGCCGCTGTCGGGCGACGACTGGGACAACCAGATGTTGTACTTCCTTGAAAAAGGCTACCGCGTCATCGCCCATGACCGCCGCGGCCATGGCCGATCCACCCCGTCGTGGACCGGCAACGACATGGACACCTATGCCGATGACCTTGCCGAGCTCACCAAGGCGCTCGACCTGAAAGACGCCGTGCACATCGGCCACTCGACCGGCGGCGGCGAGGTGGCGCGCTACATCGGCCGGCACGGCACGGCGCGTGTGGCCAAGGCGGTGCTGATCGGCGCGGTGCCGCCGATCATGCTGAAGACGCAAGCCAACCCGGGTGGCCTGGACATGGCGGTGTTCGACGGGATTCGCGCTGGCGTGGCCGGCGACCGTTCGCAGTTCTACCTCGACCTGACGATGCCGTTCTACGGCTACAACCGCGAAGGCGCGAAGATCTCCGAAGGCATCCGCCAGCACTGGTGGCTGCAGGGCATGGCCGGCTCGATCAAGGCGCACTACGACTGCGTGAAGGCGTTCTCGGAAACCGACTTCACCGAAGACCTGAAGAAGATGAACGTGCCCACGCTCGTGATGCATGGCGACGACGACCAGATCGTGCCCATCGCCGACGCGGCCCTGCTGTCGGTCAAGCTCGTGCCCGGCGCGCAGCTCAAGGTCTACAAGGGTTATCCGCACGGCATGTGCTCGACGCACCCGGAAGTCATCAACCCCGATCTGCTGGCCTTCATCAAGGGCTGATCGGGGCGGCTTTCACGCCGCCTTGGTGGCCGTGTCGGACGACCGGAACCGCTGCCGGTATTCGAGCGGCGCGATGCCGAGCCGGCTGCTGAACAGGCGGCGCAGGCTCTCGCCGTTGTCGAAGCCGCAGCGGGCGGCCACCTGCTTGATCGACAGGTCCGAAGTCTCCAGGTAGCGCCGCGCCGCGTCGATGCGCGCGTCGTTCAGGAACGCGATCAGGGTGCCGCCGCTGCCCTTGCCGAACACCCGCGACATGTTGCGCGGGCTCATGCCGAAGTGTTCGGCGATCGACACCGCGGTGTGGGCCACGTGGAGGTTGGCCAGGATGTAATCCTGGATGGCCGCCACCTCGGTGTCGACGTCGGCCTGCATCTCCAGCAGCGGGCTGAACTGCGACTGCCCACCGGCGCGGCGCAGGTAGACGATCAAATACTTGGCCACGTCCAGCGCCATCTTCTTGCCGTAGTCTTCCTCGATCATCAGCAGCGACAGATCGATGCCCGCGGTGACGCCGGCCGTGGTGTAGAGCGCGCCGTCGCGGATGTAGATGTGGTCGGGCTCGACGCGTGCCGTGGGGAACATGCTGGCCATGCGCGCCACGTCCATCCAGTGGGTGCTGACCGTCTTGTTCTTCAACAGGCCCGCGGCCCCCAGCGCGAAGCCGCCGTTGCACACCGCGCCCAGGCGCCGGCAATTGCGGCTTTGCTGCACCAGCCAGTCGAGCACGGTGCTGTCTTCGAGGATGTCGAACACGCCCAGGCCGCCGGGCACCAGCACCGTGTCGAACTGCGGGCAGGGGTCGAAGATGGTGCGGTCGGGGTTGATGGTGATGCCGCTCGACGACCTGATCGGCCCGCGCGTGGTGCCCACGGTGAGGATCTCGTACTGGCATTCGCCCTGGCTCAGCACCTTGACTTCGCCAAAGGCGTCGCTCGGCCCGGAGAGGTCGAGCAACTGGAAACGCGGGAACAACATCACCGCCACGGAAATCTTGCGCATGGTGCCGGGTGCTCCGTCAAAGAGTGGAATGAGCTGGGCCCTGTCGCTTCTATCATGCCATCAGGCTGGGGCCAGATGGTCGCGCGGCATGCCGCGCTGCGCCACCAGCAACGGCTGCAGCCAGCGGCCGTAGACCACCGCGCCGATCGCGCCCATCAGGCCCCAGAACGACAACGACAGCCAAGTGGTGGCCCAGACGAACTCGCGCGCCAGCGCCACCATGCGGGCATGGGTGTCGCCGCTGTAGCCGGCCAGCGCATCGCCCGCCGGCTGCGGCGCGCCGACCACGAAGGGCAAGGCCAGCAACGCGGCCGCGGCGATGAAGCGCCAGCGGCGTTGCCCGAACCCCACCGTGGCGCAGGCCGACGCGGCGCACACCACGGCCAGCAGCCACCAGGCCTGGCGGGCACCGAGCGCGGCGGCCTCCATGCCGGGCACCTCGGCAGGCAGGCCGAGCGACGGCCAGAAGTGCAGGCTCAGCCAGCCCGACGCCGCGACCGCCGCCGCCAGGCGCCAGGGCGAGGTCGCGCCGCGGCGGGTGGTCCACAGGCCCATGGCGGCCAACACCAGCAAGGCCATGCTGAACGCGTGCAGCACATTGGCGACCCAGGTCCAGGCGTTGCGCTCGAAGCCTTCGGCAGGCGACCATGCGTGCGCGTCGTGTTCGTGCGCTTCATGGGCTTCGTGCGCGTGCGCGGTGGCTGCATGGTCATGCGCCGCAGCGACCACGGGTGCGGCAGCGGCAGCTTCCTCGAAGACTTCGGCCGCCAGGATCAGCGGCACGGTCTGCACTTGTTGAATCAGCGATTGCGCGCTGCCCAGCAACACGGCAACCGCCAGGGCGCACCAGATCAGGCGTTGGAACAACATGGTGGCGGTCCTTTCAGTGGCAGGGTTTGACAGTGACGTGGCGGACGTCGTGGGCAGCGTTGTGCAACGTGGGGCTTTCGGCGAAAGCCACGCCGTACAACACGGCCATGCCGAGCACGGCGGCGCTGGCGAGCTGGAGGATGACGCCGGTCGCCGTGGTGGCGGAGGCGCCGGCCACGGGCAGGGCGTGGCTGGAGGATGGGGATGCATTCATGGCGAGGTCCTTTGCGGTGTTTGGTCAGGCGAGGTGAAAGTCATGGTGGATGCCGCGATCTCCGCGGGGCTCAACACCTGGTGCTGTTCGAGCACCTGCGTGAGCGCAATCAGAAAACGGTCGTAGTAGTCCCAGGGCGGCTGGTCGGCGCAGTCCATGCCTTCCCAGGCGCCGATCGACTGGATCAGGTTCTTGCGGAAATCTTCCCACTCGAAATGGCCCTGCTTGGACACGGCCAGCGTCAGGCCGAACAGCGTGCGCTGCCAGTCCTGGCTGAAGTGCAGCTTGCCCTGGCTGCGCGGCGGTGAGTCGGTGTGGCCCAGCATCTGCGCGGCCGCGAACTCTTCGAATCGCGTGAACATGGCTTGCCGGCTTCAGTGCGCGGGCAGGGCCGGCGGGGGCACCAGCGCCACACCCATCATGGCCTCGGGCGTGATCAGCGCGGCCAGTGCGGCTTCGCTCAGGCCTTCAGTGCCCGCGGGCCGCTCGGGCACCACGAACCAGCGGATCTGCGCGCTGCTGTCCCAGACCTTGACTTCGGTCGCGTCGGCCACCGGCACGCCGAATTCGCGCAGCACGGCCCGCGGCTCGCGCACGCCGCGGGCGCGGAACACCGGGTCCTTGTACCAGTACGGCGGCAGGCCGAGCACCGGCCACGGGTAACACGAACACAGCGTGCAGATGATGAGGTTGTGCACGCCCGGGCCATTGGCCACGGCGGCCATGTGTTCACCCTCGGCGCCATCCATGCCCTGCGCCACGTTGAGCTCGGCGATGGCCTTGGGTGTGTCGTCGATCAGGCGCTGCTTGTAGGCCGGGTCGACCCAGGCCCGGGCCACGATGCGGGCGCCGTTGAAAGGCCCGGCCACGTCTTCGAAGTGCTGCAGCACGGCGTCGACCGAGTCGCTGCCGATCACGCCCTTCCTGATCAACAGGGCTTCGAGTGCGCGCACCTTGGCGGCGCTGGCGGCTTCGCGTTCCTGGTCGTATTTGAATAGTTCGCTCATGGTGGGCTTTCAGGCGGGGTCGGTTTGCAGGTAGACCTCGAAGAGGTCGGCGTAGATCACGGTGTTGGGCTCGCTGAAGCTGGCGCCCCAGAGGTCGGTGGCGTCGAAGGCGATGCGGTAGACCGGCATCGGGCCTTCCAGGCCGTCGGGCCCGGTCGACACGAAGTATTCGAAGGCACCCGGGTAGACCTCGGCCACCGTGCCCTGTTTGTGGCGCAGGTAGCCGGGCAGGCGGGTATGGTCGGCGGCCAGCGGGTCGGCCACGGTCACGGTCTGGCCCATGGCAAAGCGCGGTGCGTGGCGCAGGGTACGCAGGCCCGAGTCGCCGCGCAGCAGGTAGTCGACGATCTGGTCCCTGATGGCGCCGTTGGGCTGGTCGGGCAGGGCGGCTTCGGGCGCCTGGCGGTAGAGCGAGGTTTCGGCGGCCAGTTCATCAGCCGTGATGTAGCCCTTGTCGACGAAGAACTGGCTGATGCCCATGAGCCATTTCTCGTAGTAGCGGTACTTGAAGTATTCGAACGGCTGCATGCCTTCGGCGCCGGTGCGCAGCGACGCCCAGGTCCAGTTTTCCTTGAAGGCGGTGGGCAGGGTGTCGACGGGGTAACGCGGCAAGGCTGCGCTCAGGTGGGCGCTCTCGGCCATCATCACGGTGTGGATGCCGAAGATGCGCTTCTCCCAGCCCTGCACGAAGACCTTGGGTTCGAGGTTCACCGGGCCGAGGTTTTCGAGCCCGCCCAATGCGTGTTGAAGTTTCATGGTTGCTCCTGTTGAATGGAATGGAAGTCAGGCGATCTGCAGGCGTTTTTCTGTCAGGGCCTCGCCGAGAAGCTCCGACACGTAGCCGAACAGCGCCCCCACGACGAGCGCGGTGGCGGCCACCAGCGCCGGGTTGTCGATGCCCACGGTGGTGATCGGTTTGCCCGTCGCCACGGTGGTGCCCACGGTCGACGCGAAGCCCCAGACGATGGCCGGCAGGATGCTCAACAGCGTGGCCTTGGAGGCCTGCACCATGGCCGCGCTGCCGAGGCCCACCAGCACCGCTGCCGCGATCGGCGAGCCGCTGGTGGCGGTGATGCCGAGCAGGGTCAGCGAACTGATCACCAGGCCGGTGAGGTTCGAAGCCAGGCTTTGCACCAGGCCCTTGCCGCCGCCACCGACGATGAAGAACGAGGCCCAGGCGATGAAGGTCACCCACACCGGCACGGGCAGCACGGTGGCGGTGAGGTAGGTGTCGGCGACGGCCAGGAGGCCGATGCTCACGGTGTAGGCTTGTTTGGTTTTCATGGGGTTTCCTTTCAGTGGGTGGTGAGGTGGGGGCGTAAAACCGGAGAGGGCGTTGGCGCGACGGCGCAGTCCAGAAAGCCCTGGCGTAGCGCGTCGCCGTCGAGGTCGCGGCCGATGAACACGAGGCGGCTTTCGCGGTGTTCGTCCGGCTGCCACCGGCCACCGGGCTTGGCATCGAGCAGCATGTGCACGCCATGGAAGAAGAAGCGCCGCGGCTCGCCGTCGAACCACAACACACCCTTGATGCGCAGCAGCTGCGGGCCGTCGCGCTGCACCAGCTGGTTGATCCAGCGGTTGAAGCGCACCGGGTCGAGCGCGCGCGGGCCCACCAGGCATTGCGACTGGATGCTGGCGTCGTGTTCGTGGTCGTGCTCGCCGCCGTCCAGCAGGCCGGGCTCGATGGCCAGCACATTGGTGAGCGAGAAGCGCTGCGTCCCGAGCAGGCTGCCCGCCGGCACACGCGCCTGGCGGGTCTGCAGCAGTTGGGCCGCGGGATTGATCTGGCGGATGTCGCGCTCCAGGCGTTGCATGTCGGCGGCGGTGACCAGCTCCATCTTGTTGACCACCACCACGTCGGCAAAGGCCAGCTGCTCGCGCACGATCTCGTCGGTGATGTGCCAGCGCAGGTGGCAGGCGTCGACCACGGTGACCACCGATTCCAGTTCGACCCGCTGCAGCATGTCCGGGTCTGCCAGGAAGGTCTGCAGCACGGGTGCCGGATCGGCCAGGCCCGAGGTCTCGATGATCAGCCGCTCGATCGGGCGCACGCTGGCACGCAGGATCTCGTCCACGGCCACGGCCAGATCGCGGCGCACGGTGCAGCAGACGCAACCGTTGGTGATCTCGATGACGGGGTTGTCGTCGGCCACCATCAGCTGGCCGTCGATCCCGACCTCGCCGAACTCGTTGACGATGACGCCGATGTGTTCGCCGGGGTATTCGGCGAGCAGGTGGTTGACCAGCGTGGTCTTGCCGGCGCCGAGAAAGCCGGAGACCAGGGTGATGGGGATGCGGGCGATAGGCATGGCGCACTTTCATGGGCTGGGTTTGCATGGGCGCCGACCACCGGCACACCTGCGACCCCTGCTTGCCAGTACCGGACCCGTTGCCCGGGGTTGGCGCAAAGTGCGGCCTTGCCCGGACGATTTCGGGGAAGAGCTGGCCGTAAGTTTCCGCCGGCCAAAAATCGGACAGGGCGCGTGAGATGCCGGGCCGAAAAATGCGGTGTGAGGCGCCGCAGCTTGGTGCGGCGCGCTTCGTTTTGGCGCAGTCGAACCGCTGTACCGAAGGCGACGGTTCGATTTGCAAAGGCTGCCGTGCAATTGCCTCGGTCAGAAGCGGCGCATTCGCAGATTTGCGTGGCGGCAGCGTAGCCAAGCGTAACTTTTCTTGTATTGGTGTGCAGAGGGCAGAAACTGCATTTCCCCGTCCACAAGGAGCGCGCCATGCCACTTCAACTCTTGCGTGAGATTTCCTGGAAGACCCTGCCGGTGACCCTGCACGAAGACGAGGACATCGAGCAGGCGCGGGTGCTGCGCGCCTGCGGTTATGCCGCGGTGTTGTTCTCGGTGGCGCATGCGGTGCGGCCCTTCGCGCGGGTGCTGGCGTTGACGCCTGCGGGCTTGGAGGCCATGCGCGCGGCGGCGGAAGACGCGGTGCCGGAGGAGGCCATGCTGGCGCGCCAGAGTCCGGCGCCGCAGCGGGCCGCCTGGCTGGCGCAGGCCAGGCGTTGAAGGCTCAAACCGCCTGATGCGCCAGCCTCGCAGGGTGCGGCACGCAGGCACACGTCCTACGCGCGGCGTGGACGATCTCCGATCCATTCGGGCATTCGATTCTCCTAACTTGAAGTTGCGTGATCGAGGACTTGGCGACGACTTCGCAAAGTCTCCGCAAACGTTTCAACAACGTCTGGCCGTGCCAGGCACCCACAGGAGATTCCACATGTCTACGACCCTTTCACTCAAAACCCTCTCCACTGCCGCCGCCATCGCCGCCGCCCTGAGCTTCGGCGCCGTGGCACAAGCCCAGACCAGCAGCAGCACGCCGCCCATGCAAAAGGGCAATGACGACAGCGCGCTGCCGGCACCTCCAAGCGGCACCACCGGCAAGAGCACGATGCATTCGACCAACAAGGCCATGAAGTCCGACAAGAGCATGAGCAACAAGGGCACTGCAGCGGGCGCCAGCAAGCTCGAAGACAACAGCAAGCCCGTCACCAAGGGCGAAGGCAACAAGTAGTTCCAGGCCGATGCCTGAGACGCTGGCCATGCCAGTGGAAAGCCGAGCCCTGCCGGTCGTCGACCGGCAGGGCTCTTCTTCTGGAATCGGCGCCGACGCCGCCCAGGCGGCAGTTTTTCACGCAATGGCTCGCTGTTGATCGGTGCCAGGGGCACAGCCGAGCGAACGACACAGTCCGGTCAAGATGTGCGCCGGGCCTTCCGGATACTCGGTTGCATCGCTTCAAAGCCCCGACCGAAAGCCGCCATGCCGACCTCCCCAGCGCCCCTTTTGCCCACGCCCCCGTTCTATGAAACGGCTCGCCTGCAAAGCCTGCGTGAGCTGTTCATTCTGGACACGTCGCCCGAGCCCGTGTTCGACAGCCTGGCGCAGATGGCGTCGGCCGCCTGCGGCACGCCGCTG
>JAQGMQ010000443.1 GCA_028292305.1 Rhodoferax sp. | reverse complement strand
TGGATCGCTCGCTTGTCGCGGCGCTGCGAGGCCTGTCATTGGTGATGAACAGGTCACCAACACCACGCAGCAAATGGGCGTTGGGCGTCTGCGCTTCTTCTAAACAACAAGGTGAAGCATGGACTGCAAGGCACAAGTGCATGGAGGTCGATGATGGAAGAACACGACATTCGGATGGCGCTCGATCGGCACTGGGCGGCGTCTGCGGCAGGCGATCAAGTGGTGGAGCACGAGATTTATCAAGACCATGCTGTTTGCACCTACCCGCAGTCGGGCGAGGTGATTTACGGGCGCCACAACCTGCAAGCGCTGCGCAGCCACCACCCGGGCAAGCCATCGGGGTTCGAGGTCCGACGGATCACGGGCGAAGGGAACGTCTGGGTCACCGAGTATGTGATCGACTACGCCGGCGAGAGCGTCTATACGGTGAGCCTCATGGAATTCGTCGATGGCCAGGTGTCGCGCGAGACGCAGTATTTTTCGAATGCCTTCGACGCGCCTGCCTGGCGGGCGCAATGGGTTGGGCGGGAGGGATGATTGGATGGAAGAGGTGCTTTGGGTCGGGCGGGTGTTGATGCGAGGGCTGGAATGGGGCAGGAGCGGTTACTCAGCCATCTCCGCAAAATCACAACAGGAGCGAACGTGGTCTTCCTCGCAATCACTCACTGTGGCCTGGAAATCGGATCGCGGAACGTGCTGGTCTTGGAGGTGGCGCTGGATTCCATTGGCCAACATCATCCCCACGAAGTGATTTGGGTCGAGGCCGCGGCCTCGGCAGGCTGAGATGTGCGCATGGGATTCAGTCGGCGAGACTTGCGCCGTGAACGCGGTGTCGGCACCTGCATCGTCATCCTCTTGCGAAGACTCCCTGTTCGTCGTTGCTCGGAATTCTCAGTAGGTCGGCGGCGTATTGATCCATATCAGCCGGGTGATCGTCGAGCCCGGATTGCGGAACTCGTGCTGCAATTCTGACTGGAAGTAAAAGGTGCAGCCTGCGCCGAGGCGGTGGATTTCGCCCTCGACCGAAAGCTCGAATTCACCCTCCAGCACGTAGCCCACTTCTTCGCCTTGGTGCGACAGCCGTCCATTGCTGGTGCCCCCGGGCAGCAGCGTGAACACCATCCCTTCAAGAAGGCGTCCGTCGGCGTATGGAATGAATATTTCCGCCTCGCTTTTTTCGGAGTTGCGCGGGCTGGTGCGTCCGACCACGAGGCGTTCGCCCGGGCGCGTGACGATGCACTTGCCCGGCTCTTCCGGGGTCATCATGTTCGCCATGCTGATGTCCAAAGCCTTGCATAGCCGGTGCAGTGTCGCCAGCGACGGATTCAGCTGGTTGTTCTCGATGCGCGACAACAGGCTTTCGGAACATCCCGCCAAGTCTGCCAAGTCCTTCAGCTTGAGCTTTCGCATCACCCGGTAGTGGCGGAGCTGCAGTCCGAAACGCGGCAAATCACTGTCGCCTCGAGCCGATTTTTTCGGGTCCGTCCTGCGCGCCTTGAGCTTGGGTGACTTGGTTTCTGCCTTTGTTTCGGGCTTTGCGCGAGGAGGTCGTGTGGAAGGCATACGGGAAACGAGCGGGCTGGTGGAGGGTGCTGACATGATAGCCACCGCGCAGAAATCTAAAAGATATTGCGCAAGAAGAAAGCGGCTTTCAGGAAAGCATGCTTGACGAATCTATAAATTTTGTTGACCCCGAAACTTATTTGCTCAATACTTTCTCTGTACGAAAGTAACTTTCTTAATTTTTCGGTGCGCGGCACCGCTTGGAGTTCATATGAAAACTGTCTTTGCCTCGGCTGTCTTCCACTCCGCAGCGTTGGTGGCGCTTTGTCTCGGTGCCAACCCGGCGAAGGCCGGGCCGATCCGTTCCGTCGGGTCGATGGCGTTTGCCGAAGCGGGCACGTTGCTGGTCGCCGACTGGCGCGGCGGCGAAATCCATGCCTTGCAATTGCCGATGGCTCCTGCCGCCGAACCGCGCCAGTTCAACCTCAAGGATATTTCCGGTCCCATCGCCCGGGCGCTGCACACGCAGCCCGAACACTTGCGTTTCGAAGACATGGCGTTTCGTCCCGGCACCGAGCTCGCCTATATTTCCTTGTCGATCCAGCAAGGGCGGGGCCTGCCGTTGCCGGCGCTGGTCTCGGTGAATGTCGAAGGCAAGGTGGCTGTGCTGCCGCTGCGCACGCTGCCGCACCAATCAGCCCCCATCTCGGACCGGCCAGCCGCCGACAAGGTCTTCTGGAACGATGTGCCAGCCGCCACCTACACCGTCACCGACATGGTGTTCCATGACAAGAAACTGTATGTGGCCGGGCTGTCCAATGCCAGCTTCGCATCGACGCTTCGCGTGTACGACGTGCCCTTTGACGGCCACGCCACCGCCAGCAGCATCGAGATGTACCACGCCGTCCACGACCAGACTGAAACCCGCGCGCCGATCCGCAAGATGTCCATCGCGACACTGAACGGCGAGCCGTCATTGATCGCCGCGTACACCTGCACACCGTTGGTCACCATCCCGCTGAAGGACTTGAAGGACGGTGCCCATGTGATCGGCAAGACGGTCGCCGAACTTGGCTGGGGCAGCGCGCCCGTCGACATGGTGGGCTTCGACGCAGGCGAAGGGCCGATGGTGCTGCTGACCAACTCGCACAAGGCGGCTGACCTGATGAGCGTGGCCGACATCGAGGCGGCATCCGCGCGTCCCGGTTTGAGTAAACCGATCGATTGGCCCAAGAATCCCTATCTGGGCGTGAAGGCCATACCGGTTCCGATCGCGGGAATCGCCAAGCTCGGCTCGCAAGACAAGGAATTCCTCGGTGCACTGCGCCGCAACGAGGCCTCGGGCGCGATGGAGTTGGTGTCGATCCGGAAGGGCGCATTCCTGCGGCTCAGCGATTTCATCAACGAATACGACTTTGCCGACTACCGCTATTCGGAGAAGGATCCATTCCGCGGATTGCACCACCAACTGCGTAATGAAGAGGGCTACCCAAATCTGGCCGCCAAGGCGACCCCTTGAGCCCAATCGCACGCTGGTCAGCCCGGACGGCGGCCGCTGTCACCTTGTGCGTCGCCGTCGCGGCTGCGGCAGCCGGCGCGCGCGTGCAGGTGTACCCATCGGGTCCGAGTATTCCAGAGAACCTGTTGCGCATTGAACTTCGGTTGGCGGCGCCCCTGGACGCACCGCTGGACACTGCGCATGTGAAACTGCTGGACGCGAGCGGCCGCACGATCGATGGCGCCTTCCTCGATGTGCCGCTGCCGAGTGGCGACGGCATGCGGATGACGCTGCTGCTGCACCCTGGGCGGGTCAAGTCCGGCGTGGGCGCCAACCTGGCCCTCGGGCGCGCGTTGCGCATGGGCTCGCCGGTCACGCTGCTGATCGACGATCCGGCGCTCGGCACACCGGTGAGAAAGTCGTGGCAAGTGCTGGCGCCTGTGGTCTCCCCGGTGGCGCCATCGTCCTGGACGCTCACCGCGCCGAGCGCGGGCGCCCGGACACCCCTGGTCGTGCGCATGCACGCGGCGATCGCCTCCGCCGCGCAGGACCTGGTCGCGGTGCGCGCGCCCGACGGCACACGACTTGCAGGCAGCGCATCCCTTGCCGACTTCGAAACCACATGGCGCTTTGTCCCCAGTCGGTCATGGAAGCCCGGCGCCTATGCGCTGATGGTCCATCCCGAGCTCGAGGATCCGGCTGGCAACCGCGCCTGCGCATCTTTCGAATCGGTCGGCGCGAGCCGAGTGGACTGTCGAAACGGAGCCGCAGTGTCTTTTATGGTGAAGGCTGGGGTCTGACGGGCACCAACGTTAGCCCGCATCGTCTTCGGCGACTTCGTGAAGACAGGGACACAAGCGAGGCCATGGGAACGTGACAGGCCCCGGTGCCACACGCGCACGGGGCGAGGTCGCATGCCGTTTTGCCCTGTTCGATCAGGCGCGCTCCATTCTCAATGTCGAGAACGTTATGCCAACGAAAGACAACTCAGATGTCTGCCTTCGATCGCCCGGCCTACGCGAACACGTTGCCGGTGGACCAGCTTGCGCTTGCCGTCGGAATTCATCTGATGGAACAGTACAGCGGCCTGCCATTCGCCAACGCCCGGAAGGCGAGAAGCCTGTCGGCGAGCAACGAACGCCGAGCCAAGGAGATCTTGAGCGGCGGGCTCGCCAGCGGCGTGTCCATCGCCGCGATTGCCAAACACTGCAGCCTGTCGCGCAGCCACTTCATCCGTGCCTTCCGCGAAACCACGGGGTGCACGCCCCATCGGTGGTTGGTGTTGCAGCGCGTCGAGCGGGCGCGCGAGCTGATGTTGAACTCACCCTTGTCCCTGGCCGAGATCGCATTGGTTTGCGGTTTCGCCGACCAGAGTCATTTCACGCGTGCGTTCGTCCAGATCGTCGGACTTTCGCCAGGCAAGTGGCGTCGCGGTTCGATCGTTTGAAGGCGCGGCAAGGGAGATTCATCGCGCGTCGCCATGCAGGCTGAGCCGATGGACCATGGTGGGTTCCATCAACGCGGAAGCCACACTCGAACCCAGCCACCCCCCAACCCCCCAACCCCCCAACCCTCACCAGCTCAACGTCACCTGCAGCACATCCACATAGGTCCCCGCAGGCATCGCGTTCACGCTGGTCTTGTTGATGCGGCCGTGGATCGGCAGGGCCACGGCGGCGCCGGTGCCGGGCAGGGTGACGCTCAGGGCGGCAGCGTTGACCGGGAAGGCGGTGGTCATGCCGGCGTCGCTGTAGAACTCGTAGGGCAGGTAACTGGTGCCGAACTTCAGGGCGCGTGAG
>JAQGMQ010000436.1 GCA_028292305.1 Rhodoferax sp. | reverse complement strand
CAACGCGTTGGCCCGGCATGGCGTGGTGATGGGCCTGGGCCTGGACGAAGCCGGCATCAACGACGGCCGCGACATGCTGCAGGAAATGCGGCTGGCGTTGCGCATGCACCGCGTGCCCGGCTTCAGCGAGGCCGACGTGCCGACCTGCGCCCAGGTGCTGCGCATGGCCACCGAACACGGCGCGGCCACCACGCCGTTCAAGGGCCAGATCGGCCGGCTGGCACCGGGCATGTTCTTCGACGCCGTGGCCATCGACCTGCACGCCGCCACCTGGCCGTTCCAGGACGACCTGGTGTCGCCGCTCGACGCGCTGCTGCAGCGGGCGAAGAAGGAACATGTCGACACGGTCTACATCGGCGGCACGGCGGTGTATGCGGGCGGCCGTTTCAAACACCTGGACCGCAATGCGGTGCTGACCGAAATCGCCGGCCAGTTGGCCCGCCCGCGCAGCGCCGCGGAAGAAAGCCGCAAGTGGCTGGCCTCGGCCGTGATGCCCCACGTCAAAGCCTTCTACGCGGACTACCTGCCGGCCTGATTCCCACTGTGCCCGAACCCATTTCAACCCCACCCGGACTGGAACCACCATGAGCTCATTGCAACTCCACGGCATCGTCAAGCGCTACGGCGCGCAGGCGGTCGTCGACGGCCTGGACCTCTCGATCGCGGCCGGCGAATTCGTCTCGCTGCTCGGGCCATCGGGCTGCGGCAAGACGACGCTGCTGCGCATCATTGCCGGCCTGGCCACCTGCGACGCCGGCCGCGTGCTGGTGGGCGACACCGACGTGACGCACATGGCCGCACACCAGCGCAACATCGGCGTGGTGTTCCAGAGCTACGCGCTGTTCCCGCACCTGACCGTGGGCGAGAACATCGCCTTCGGCCTGAAGGCGCGCGGCACGCCCAAGGCCGACATCGCGCCGGCCGTGGCGCAGGCCCTGAAGTCGGTGCAGTTGTCAGCACTTGCTGACCGGCCGATCTCGGCCTTGTCCGGCGGCCAGCAGCAACGCGTGGCCGTGGCCCGCGCCATCGCCACGCGGCCCCGCCTGATCCTGCTCGACGAACCGCTTTCCGCACTCGACCGCAAGCTGCGCGAGACCATGCAGATCGAGCTGCGCCAGATGTTGCGCGACGCCGGCATGACGGCCATCTTCGTGACCCACGACCAGGAGGAGGCGCTGGTCATGTCCGACCGCATCGCCGTGATGAACCGCGGCGGAATCGAGCAGTTCGACGTGCCCGAACGCATCTACGCGCGACCGCGCACGCCGTTCGCGCTGAACTTCGTCGGGCTGTCGTCGCAATGGGCCGGCCAGGTCACCGGCCAGGCCGACGGCGTGCTGACGGTGCAGACCGCCTGCGGGCCCATCCTGGCTCCTTCGGACCAGGGCCCGCACAAGAACATGCCAGCCGGCGCGCAGGTGCTGGTGGGCGTGCGGCCGGAGCGCATGACGGCGTCGAGCGACCTGCGGGCGGCGGCCGCGGCCAACATCAACCGGCTCACCTTGCCGGTGAGCGAAATCGTCTACCGCGGCTCGAACCGCCTGGTCTACTTCACGGCGCCGCAGGCTGGCGGCGGCACGCTGATGGCCGAGCTGCCGGCGCATGGTGGCGCGGCGCCAGCCACGGGCGATCTGTTGTCGCTGAGCTGGCCGGTGGAAGACACGCTGGTGTTCGCCACCACCCCGGGAGCCGCGGCATGACCGCCGCCGCCCACACGCTGCCCGTGGCCGCCCCGGTGGCCGCAGCATCGGCCAGCCAGCCGGGTCGCGTCGCCTGGCTGGCCCTGCCCGGCGCAGGCTACCTGGTGCTGGTGTTCGCGCTGCCGCTGGCGGTGCTGCTGGCCACCAGTTTTCAGAACGAACAGGGCCAGTTCAGCCTGGCCGGCTACGCCAACTTTCTGTCGGACAGCTACAACGCGCTGGTGGTGTGGAACACGCTGAAGATCGCGGTCGTGGTCACCGGGGTCTGCCTGGCGATCGGCTACCCGGTCGCCTTCGCCATGGCGCGGGCCTCGCTGCCGGTGCAGGGTCTGATGTTCCTGTCGCTGATCCTGCCGCTGTCGGTGGGCGTGATCGTCAAGAGCTTTGCCTGGACCATCCTGCTGCGCAGCAACGGCATGGTGAATCAGCTGCTGATGACATTCGGCCTGGTCGACGAGCCGGTGAAGCTGCTGTTCAACGAGCGCGGCCTGGTGATCGCCGCGGTGCAGGTGTTCCTGCCGTTCATGGTGCTGCCCATCTTCACCGTGGCCCGGCAGATCGACTCGCGCATGAAGGAGGCAGCGTTCACGCTGGGCGCCACGCCGTGGTACGCGTTCCTGCGCGTCACCTGGCCACTGTCGCTGCCCGGCGTGGTCACCGGCTGTGCCTTCGTGTTCTCGATGGCGGTGTCGATGTACGTGATCCCGGCGCTGCTGATCGGCGACCGCTACCAGACGCTGCCAGCCCTGATGGCACGCGCCTACCTGTTCATGCGCGACCGGCAGTCGGGTTCGACCATGGCCGTCATGCTGCTGCTGATCGCCGTGGTCATCGTGGTCGGCAGCACCTTGCTCACGCGCCGCCTGCAGGCCCGCACCCAGACCGCGGGAGCCGCAGCATGAAGCCCCATCAACTCGCCCGCTGGGGCAACCACCTGCTGCTGGCCGCCACCGCGCTGTTCATGCTGGCGCCGCTGCTGGTGGTGGTGCTGGTGTCGTTCAGCAACAGCTCGGTGTTCAACCTGCCCGGCCTGCAACCGGGCAACTGGTCGCTGCGCTGGTACGACGCGATGTGGCGCAAGGACGGCCTGGGCGCCACGCTCACGCTGTCGGTCGGGGTGGCCCTGGCCTCCACCGCCGCGGCGCTGCTGCTGGGCACGCTGTGCGCCGTCGCCATCGAGCAGGGCCGCTTCCGGGGCCGCGAGGCCTTGCTGGCCTTCCTGGTGTCGCCGCTGCTGATGCCGGGCCTGGTCATCGGCGTGGCGCTGCTGCAGGCGCTGCGCGAGATCGGCCTGCGCGATGTGTTCTGGGCCTTGCTGGTCGGCCACATCGTGATCACCCTGCCCTACGTGACGCGCACCGTGCACGCCAGCCTGGCGCTGTTCGACATGCGGCTGATCGAGGCCGCGCAGACACTGGGCCTGTCGAAGCCGCGCGCGTTCGCCAACGTGATGGTGCCGGCGCTGGCGCCCGCGTTTCTGACCTCGGGCCTGTTTGCGTTTCTGGCGTCGATGGACAACTACCCGATCTCGATCTTCCTCACCGATGCGCGCAACAAGACGCTGCCGATCGAGATCCTGCGCTACCTGGAGGAATCGCCCGACCCGACCATCGCCGCCATTTCGTCGTGCCTGATCCTGCTGGCGATCGTGGTGCTTTTCGCGGCGGAGCGCATGGTCGGCATGCGCCGCCTGGCGCAGTTTTGAAGGCCGCCGACCATGACGCAAGATTCAAATTCACAGGCTGCGCGCGACTTCATCGGCTACGGCCAGAACCTGCCTGCGGTGCGCTGGCCCGGCCATGCACGGGTGGCCGTGTCCTTCGTCGTCAACTTCGAGGAAGGCGGCGAGTTCTCGATGACCGACGGCGACGACCACAACGAGGCCATCTACGAGGTGATCGACCGGCAGACGGTGCCCGACCGCTGCATCGACAGCCACTTCGAATACGGCACCCGCG
>JAQGMQ010000099.1 GCA_028292305.1 Rhodoferax sp. | reverse complement strand
CGGCCGCGACCCGCACGCTTTCATAGAGCACACGCTGCTGGCCCACGAGCGGCACGCGGCGGATCACTTCGGTGATGGCCGGCAGCTCCTTGGCCACGTCTTCCTTGCGCCGGCGCAGGATGAAGGGCCGCACCCGCCGGGCCAGCGCCTGGGCGCGCAAGGTCTCGCCATTGACTTCGATGGGCTTGCGCCAATGCCGCTGGAAGCTGCGCACGTCGCCCAGAAAACCCGGCATCAGAAAATCGAATTGCGCCCAGAGTTCGCCGAGGTGGTTTTCCAGCGGTGTGCCGGTCAGGCACAGCCGGTGCCGGGCCTTGATGCGCCGCACCGCACGGGCCGCGCGGCCGGCGGCGTTCTTCACGCTCTGGGCCTCGTCGAGGATCAGCAGGTGGAAGGGCTGGGCGCCCAGCACGCGGATGTCGCGCCACAACAAGGCGAAGGTGGTCAGCACCAGATCGGCCTGCGCCATGTCGGCAAAGCGCTCGCCACGGCTTGGTCCGTGCAAGGTCAACACCCGAAGACCTGGCGCCATGCGCCTCGCCTCGGCCTTCCAGTTGAACAGCAGCGAGGTGGGCACCACCACCAGGGCTGGCAGGTCGAGCCGGCCCGCCTCTTTCTCCAGCAGCAGGTGGGCCAGCGTCTGCGCGGTCTTGCCCAGGCCCATGTCGTCGGCCAGGATGCCGGCCAGCTGGTGTTGGCGCAGGTATTGGAGCCAGGCCAGCCCCTCGAGCTGGTACGGCCGCAGCGTGATCTGAAGCCCGGCCGGCGCAACGACGGGCTGAGGCACGCTGCCCGCCAGCCGCGTCGCCAGATCGCGCAGCCCATCGTCGCCTTGCAGTTGCCACGCGCCTGCCGTGCCCGCGCGCGCGGCCAGCGCGGCCTGGCTTTCCTGCAGGCCCTGGCGCAGCGCCTCCAGGCGGAACGACTCCCAGGGCGCGAGTTCGATCGGCCCGTCCTTGCGCCGTGGATCGGTGAGCAGGTCGAGCATCGCCGCGACCACCGCCTTGATCGGCGCGGCCGGTGTCTTGATGCGGCGCCCGCCCGGCGCGCGCAGCGACACCGGCGCCAGGTCGTCGATGGCGGCTAGCTTCTCCGCGTTGAGCCACTTCGGCTCGCGCCGCAGCAGATCGGCCAGCAGCGGACCAAGATCGAGCAGCTCGCCCTCCACTTCCACGCCGAGCGTCAACAGCCAGGAGCCCTCGCGTCGCGCCAGGCCGAGGCCGGCTACCGGTTGCGGCCGCACCGGGTTGCCTGCCACCTCCTGACCCAACACCTCGCCAGTCGCCGGGCTGACGACAAGCCGCCAGGCCTGCACCGGCACGCTGTGGTGCGCGAAGCCCGGCCGCACCACCACCGACCATCCCAGCGCGCGCAGCCGCGGCACCTGGTCGGCCCAGAAATCGCCGAACTGCGCTTCCTGTGCCAGCGTCCACGAGCCCACATGGTCCTGCGCGACATCGGCGCTGCGCCATTGCCATGCGTCGGCTGGAACCGGGTGCAGGCCGAGCGCGCGCAGCGTGGCATGGGCGCTGGCCAGGGCCGCCGGCGTGAAGATGTCAACGCCTGAGGACCAGCCGAGCCGCGCCACCGTGACATCGGGCCCGCGCGGCCCCGAGGGGCCGAAAGCCATCAGGCCGAGCAGGCCATCGCCCCGGCCCAGTGTCTGCAGGGTCAGGCGTGGCGGGCACGAGGCAACGTCGGCCGGTGCAGGCAAGGCCGCGGCCGGGTTGGGGCTGGTGGATTTTTTTCTGGTCGTGGGTCGTGGCGCCGGCATGGCCGGCATTGTCGCCGTGCGGCCATGACGGCCATGACAGGGATTGCGACCATCCCCAGCAGAATGCGCCAAGGCTTCGTAGAATCGACCCGCCCCGGCTCACGCCGAGGCAGCGTTCTCAGGGCGGGGTGCAATTCCCCACCGGCGGTGATGGCGGGCTCTCAAGGCCGGCCCAGCCCGCGAGCGCCTTTCAACCCGCTTGAAAGGGTCAGCAGATTCGGTGCGAATCCGAAGCCGACGGTCACAGTCCGGATGAAAGAGAGCGCGAACCATGGCTCGCCCGATGCCAGGCCGTCTCCACACGGGCCGCGGGCGTGCCGTGCGCTCGTGCGCCCTGATTCTGGAAACCAGCTTACCGACAAGGCAGCCATGAGTCAGTCAGTCAACTTCAACAGTCAGCCGGGCAAAGGCCCGATCCGCATCGCGTTCCTCCATGCCAGCTGGCATGCCGACATCGTCGGCGAGGCGCGCAAATCTTTTGAGGCCGAAATCGAACGTCTGGGCGTACCGGTGGCCGGCATCGAATTCATCGAGCTGCCCGGCGCGTTCGAGATACCGCTGCACGCCAAACAACTCGCGCTGACCCAGCGTTACGACGCCGTGGTCGCCTGCGGTTTCGTGGTCGACGGCGGCATCTACCGCCATGACTTCGTGGCCTCGGCCGTGATCTCGGGTCTGATGTCGGTGCAGCTGGAAACCGGCGTGCCGATGATCTCGGTGGTGCTCACGCCGCACCATTTCCACGAACACGCGGAACACCAACATTTCTACCACGCCCACTTCAAGGTGAAGGGTGAAGAGGCCGCGCGAGCCTGCGTGAACACGGTGACCAGCCTGCGCCGGCTGGCGACGCTGTCAAGTTGAGGGGTTGTCGAAAGCATTGACGAGCCCGCCTGGATTTCGCCGAGGGTGAAGGTCGATTCGTGCAGGTCGCAGACCCCGTTCAAAGAACCTCGCTGACCCGTCCCGCCATGAGGATGTGCGCGTGCAGCTTGTTGGTCGCGTCGTTGCCGACCTTCTTCACGTCGTGGTTGGTCAGCAGGCTCCACACCAGTCCGTCTTCCACGCGGAAGTTGCACAGCAGGCGCTGACTGGAAGCCAGCTTCAACACCTGCGCCGCCGATAGCGAAGCCAGCAGATCGGCCGACTCCTCGTTCATGCCCAGCCGGAACAAGGCTTCGGCCTTGTCCTGCCGGATCAGGCTCTGCGCCAGCATCAGGTAGGTGAGGTTCGCTTCGCGGATCTCGGCCAGGGTGTCATCGCTGTTCATGGTGATTGGCTGCGGTTAGTCAGGGATGGAATCGTCTGCGTTCAGTGCAGCATCAGGCTGCGTTCGCCCTTGCACTTGCCGGCGCGCGCCGGCGGATTGCACAGGCCACACACGTATTGCTTGGGGTTCTCATACAGCTCGGTCACGAACTTGCCGGTGCACTGGCTGCACTGGGTCATGTTGAGCATGTTCGCGTCGACGAACTTCACCAGGCGCCAGGCGCGGGTGAAGGACAGCAGTGCGTCGATCTCGGCGGCTTGCACCTGTTCGCTGTACAGGCGGTAGGCCTTGGTGAGGATGTCGATCGAGTCCAGCTCGATGCTCTTCGACAGGTATTCGTAGATGTTCAGGAACAGCGACGAATGGATGTTTTCCTGCCACGACAAAAACCAGTCGGTCGAGAACGGCAGCTGGCCCTTGGAAGGCGACTTGCCCGACACTTCCTTGTACAGGCGCAACAGGCGCTCATACGACAGGTCGGTCTCGGACTCGAGCACCTGCATGCGAGCACCCATCTGGATCAGCGCGGCGGCACGCTCGATCTGCTGTGAATCCTTGAGGACGCTCTTGACGGTTTTGGTGGACATGGCGGGTTTCCTGGCTGGCAAAGAAGTTTTTGAATCAGAGAATTTCGGCGACGCGGCCAGCCATCAGAATGTTGGCGTGCAGCTTGTTGGTGGCCGGATTGCTGATCTTCTTGCTGGGCAGATCATGGTTGGTCAGCAGGTCCCAGACCATGTTGTCGTCCACCCGGAAGTGGCACAGCAGCATGTTGCTGGAGGCCAGCTTGAAGGTCTGCGCCACCGAAAGGGCCGACAGCAGGTCCGCGGCCTCTTCGTTCAGACCGAGTCGGAACAGGGCTTCGGCCTTGTCCTTGCGGATCAGGCTTTGGGCCAGCATCAGGTAGGTCAGGTTGGCTTCGCGTATTTCGGCAATGATCTGTTCGCTGTTCATGGGGCATCCTTGGTTTCGCCCGGTTCGCCTGCTGGCCCCTTGCATCGTGTGCTTAGGGCATTCGCTTGTGGCCGATCCGTTGAAATGGATTGTGAATCCAGCCCTTTCGGAAATTAAGTCGGGGGAGCGTCATACAGAGCGTCTGGTTTCTGTAGGTGCCTTGTAGGCGTTCCCTTACACGACAGTCAGTGCGCCTGACGTCTGCATGACCTCGCCGAAGCGACTTTCAGGGGACGCGGCCCTGTCAGGCGGATCAGGCGCCTGGCAGCTCGGGCACGGGTTCGCGCCCCATCAGCGCCGCCACCGCTTCGGCGAGCAACATGCGGCCATCGAGCAGATCCACCACGCCCTGGGTGATCGGCATCTCGATACCGAGGCTGCTGGCGCGTTGCAGCACGGTGCGCGCGCAGTAGACGCCCTCGGCCACGTGGCCCAGCGAGGCCACGGCCTGGGCCAGCGTCTGCCCTTGCGCCAGCAGCAGGCCCACCTTGCGGTTGCGGCTCAGGTCGCCGGTGGCGGTGAGCACCAGATCGCCCAGGCCCGACAAGCCCATGAAGGTCTCGGGTCGGGCGCCGAGTGCCACGCCCAAACGTGTCATTTCCGCAAGTCCGCGGGTGATGAGCGCGGCACGTGCGTTGAGGCCCAGGCCCAGGCCATCACACAGGCCGGTGGCGATGGCCAGCACGTTCTTGACCGCGCCGCCCACCTCCACGCCGGCGATGTCGTCACTGGCGTAGATGCGCAATGCAGGGCTGTGGAAAGCCGCCACCAAAGCCTCGCGCACCACCGGGCTGGCGCTGGCCGCCACCAGCGCCGTGGGCTGGCCGCGTGCGACTTCGAGCGCTAAACTCGTGCCGCTCAGCACGCCAAAGTCGGCCGCAAGCGGGGCCGGTGGAGGTTTGTAGATGAGAGCAGGTGACGGCACCAGCGCCGCGCGGATCTCGTGGCCCATGAGGCCGAAGGCGCCGTCCAACGGCAGCTCGAAGCCCTTGCACAGCCAGGCCACCGGCACGCCGGAAGTGGCCGTCGCCTGCAGCATGCCGCGCAGGCCCGACATCGGTGTGCCGATAACGATCAGGTTCTGGGTGGCCAGCAACGGGCCCAGGGTTTCAAGAGGATCGGCGCAGATGCGCAGTGCCGGCGGCAGTTCGACCGCGGGCAGGTAGCGCCCATTGCGGCGCTGGGCCAGCATGTCGGCCGCCTGCGCCGGGCTGCGCGCCCACAGCGTGACCTCGTGCCGCGCCGCGGGATGGCGCGCGGCGCTGATGGCCAGGGCCGTGCCCCAGGCGCCCGCGCCCAGTACCGCGATCTTCATGGCTGGCGGCCCCGGGCGTTCAAATGCGGTTTATTGCAGGACGGTGCTGGCGTCGGCAGCCTGGGCTGCGGCGGCCTGCTGCTGCTCGTACATGGCCTGGAAGTTGATTTCAGCCAGGTGCACCTGGGGAAAGCCGGCGCGCTGCACCAGATCGGCCACGTTGCCGCGCAGGTAGGGGTAGACGATCTGCGGGCAGGCGATGCCGATGATCGGGCCCATCTGTTCTTGCGACAGGTTGCGGATCTCGAAGATGCCGGCTTGTTTGGCTTCGACCAGGAACACGGTCTTGTCGCCGATCTTGGTGGTGACGGTGGCGGTCACGGCGACTTCGAAGATGCCGTCGGTCACGGGCTGGGCGTCCACGCTGAGCTGGATGTCCACGGCGGGCTGCTGCTGCTCCAGCAGGATCGCCGGCGAATTGGGTTGCTCGAGCGAAGCTTCCTTCAGGTAGACGCGCTGGATTTGGAAAATTGGGTCTTGTTGGTCAGCCATGGCATTCTTTCGGTTCAAGCGGGAGGAATTGGGAGAAATAAAACAAAGCCCGGTGGAAAGCTTCCAGCGGGCCGGATTCAAGCGGAGAAACCCCGGGATTATTGCAGGTCGCCAAGACACATCCGCCCACGCCTGGCGTCAATAATTGGCGGTATCAACCCTTAGGTGGTGTCAAACCGTGGCGTTGAGTAACGGCATGAGACCACCACGGCCGTCGAGCGCGATCAGGTCGTCGCAACCGCCCACGTAGGTGTCGCCGATGAAGATCTGCGGCACGGTGCGCCGGCCGGTCAGCTCCATCATTCGAACGCGTTCCTGCGGCAGCTCGTCGACGCGTACTTCGTCGATTTCAGCGACGCCCTGGCTCTTCAGCACCTGTTTGGCGCGAACGCAATACGGGCAAAAAGCGGTGGTGTACATCTTCACGGCTTGCATGGCTTTGGGTCCTTGTCTGGTTGGCAACAAAAGCGCAGTTCGAGCCGTTTCAGGCTTTTTCAAGCGGCAGGTTGGCATCCCGCCAGGTCTTCAGGCCACCGCCGAGCGAGCCGGCCTGGTCATAGCCGAGCTTCTTGGCGATGGCCACGGCGCGCTTGGCGCGGGCACCGGTGGCGCACACCAGCACCAGCGGCAAGGCCTTGTTCTTGACCGCGGCGCCGAGTTTTTCCTCGAGCTGGCCCACGGGGATGTTCTTGGCGCCGCCGATGTGGCCCGCGGCAAATTCGTCGGCTTCGCTGACGTCGATCACCACGGCCTTTTGGCGGTTGATGAGTTGCACGGCCTCGTTGGCCGACAGAGAACCCGAGTTGGCGGCACCCACGACGGTAGGCCAAAGCAGCAGGCCGCCCGACGCCAGCGCGACCGAAAGCAGCATCCAGTTATCCAGTAAAAACTTCACGTTGCACCTTTATTTGCGAATGGACGGAAGCGCCCATGACCGGCGATTTTAGAATGTTGGCGTAAGCGGTATCCACGGCACGGTCCACGGCCCTGATTTCCGTCCAATTTCAAAACCTCCGGCACCTTCACACCATGTACAAGCTTGTTCTGATCCGCCACGGCGAATCCACCTGGAACCTCGAAAACCGCTTCACCGGCTGGACCGACGTGCCGCTGACCGAAACCGGCATCGAGCAGGCCAAAAACTCCGGCCGCCTGTTGAAGGCCGACGGTTATGAATTCGACCTGGCCTACACCAGCGTGCTGAAGCGCGCCACCCACACCCTGTGGCATTGCCTCGACGAAATGGACCGCACCTGGCTGCCCGTGGCCCACAGCTGGCGCCTGAACGAACGCCACTACGGGGCACTGCAGGGCCTGAACAAGGCCGAGACCGCCAAGCAATACGGTGACGACCAGGTGCTGGTCTGGCGCCGCAGCTACGACACGCCGCCACCGGCGCTGGAAGCCACCGACCCCCGCAGCGAACGCAGCGACATCCGCTACGCGAAGCTGCCGGCCAGCGACATCCCGCTCACCGAATGCCTGAAGGACACCGTGGCCCGGGTGCTGCCGTTCTGGAACGATTCGATCGCGCCGGCCATCAAGGCGGGCAAGCGCATCGTCATCGCCGCGCACGGCAATTCGATCCGCGCGCTGGTCAAATACCTCGACGACATTTCCGACAACGACATCGTCGGCCTGAACATTCCCAACGGAATTCCGCTGGTTTACGAACTGGACACGCAACTAAAGCCGATTCGCCACTACTATCTAGGCGATGCGGAAGCGGCCGCCAAGGCGGCTGCAGCCGTTGCCGCGCAAGGCAAAAAAGCCTGAGGCACAGCAGGCGCAGGTCATCCGGCTGAAAAAGAGGGCAAAAACAGGCCATCAACCAGGGAACCGCGCCGCCCCGCGCTATTCCAATGTGCATATTGTTGAATCGAAACAGGAAGTAGCCATGGGCCAGAAACTCAAGATCGTCGGTTGGATTTCGGCAGGCGCGCTCGCTGGCGCCCTGACCACCGTGTCGCTGCAGACCGTGGCGCGCGGCACCATGACGCCGCTGCCACTCGAAGAACTGCAGCAGATGGCTGCCGTTTTCGGCATGGTCAAGAGCGACTATGTCGAGCCGGTCGACGAGAAAAAGCTGATCGGCGACGCGATTTCCGGCATGGTGGCCGGGCTCGATCCGCACTCTCAATACTTCGACAAGAAGTCCTTCAAGGAATTCCGCGAAGGCACGAGCGGGCGTTTTGTCGGCGTCGGCATCGAAATCACCCAGGAAGACGGCCTGGTCAAGGTGGTCTCGCCGATCGAAGGCTCGCCCGCGTTTCGCGCCGGCCTGAAGCCCAATGACCTGATCACCAAGATCGACGACACCGCCGTCAAGGGCCTGTCGCTCAACGACGCGGTCAAGAAGATGCGCGGCGAGCCCAACACCAAGGTCGACCTGACGATCTTCCGCAAGGACGAAAACCGCAGCTTCCCGGTGACGATCACGCGCGAAGAGATCCGCACGCAATCGGTCCGCAGCAAGGTGGTCGAGCCCGGCTACGCGTGGATCCGCCTGAGCCAGTTCCAGGACCGTACGGTCGAGGACTTCGCGCGCAAGATGGAAGAGATCTACAAGCAGGAGCCCAACCTGAAGGGTCTGGTGCTTGACTTGCGCAACGACCCGGGCGGTCTGCTCGATGCAGCGGTTGCGATCTCAGCGGCCTTCCTGCAGGAAAACGTGACCGTGGTGTCGACCAACGGGCAACTGGCCGACAG
>JAQGMQ010000408.1 GCA_028292305.1 Rhodoferax sp. | reverse complement strand
TGGACCGCTTTCTGCTGAAGATCGACATCGGGTTACCGAGCGTCGATGAAGAGAACGCCATCGTGCAGCTGGCCACCGGCCAACGCGCCGGCAACCAGTTGCCGCTGGAGGGCGTCGAGGCCTGCCTGGAAGAGACGCAAGTGCTCACGCTGCAGCGCCTGGCCAGCCTGGTGTTGGCGGATGCGCGCGTGGTCGACTACGCGGTGCGCATCGCCCGCGCCACACGGGATTGGCCCGGCCTGTCGGCTGGCGCCGGCCCACGCGGCAGCATGGCGCTGGTGCGCGCCGCGCGGGCCACTGCCTTGATGAACGGCCGCGATTTCATCACCCCCGACGACGTCGCGCGGCAGGCCCTGCCGGCCCTGCGGCACCGCGTGGCCATGGCGCCCGAGGCCCAGTTCGAAGGCCTGGGTGTGGACGACCTGTTGCGCAACGCCCGCGACAGTGTGGAAGCCCCGCGTCTTTAAGGCCGGCCCAGTGCAGTGGCTTGCGATTCCCACCCGAGGCAGTGTGCTGGCCGTGGTTGGCCTGGCCGCCGTGGCGGCGGCTGCGCTGGGGGCCGGGGCGCCGCTCGAGCGCGTCGCCATGGGTGCGGGTGCCGCCCTGGCGTCGGCCATTCTTTTAGCCAGCGTCGACCTTGGCCTCAGCCTGCGGCTGTGGCGCGCCGCACCGCTGCGTATCGAACGCAGCCTGCCCGGCGCTTTTTCACTGGGGATGCCGCAAGCCATGGTGTTGGCCCTCGTCAACGAAGGTGCGCACCACTGGCGCGTGGCGGTGTTCGACGACGTCGATCCGCATTTCGACTTCGAAGGTCTGCCCCAGACGGTGCTGGTGCCCGCGTCAGCGCGGGTTCAGCTGCACTACACCGCCACCGCGCGGCAACGCGGTGTGGCGCAATTCGGCGTGACGCGGCTCAAGTGGCGCAGCCGCGCCGGTTGCTTTGAAATCCGCATGGCGCTGGGCAAGCCGCGCGCGCTGCGCGTGTATCCCAACTTTGCCGCCATGGCGCGCTACGCCTGGCTGTCGGGCGACCAGCGGCTGCGCCAGATCGGCATCAAGACCTATGTGCAGCGCGGGCTCGGCACCGACTTCCGGCAGCTCGCCGACTACCGCACCGGCGACGCATTGCGGCACATCGACTGGAAGGCCACCATGCGCCACCAGCGGCCCATCGTGCGCGAGTTCCAGGACGACCGCGACCAGTGCGTGTTTTTCCTGCTCGATTGCGGGCGGCGCATGCGTGCCGACGAAACCGGCAGCGCCGACGCGCACCGCCGCGGCAGCCATTTCGACGAGGCACTGAACGCCATGATGCTGCTGGCCTACGTGGCGTTGAAGGAGGGCGACGAAGTCGGCGCCATGACCTTCGGCGGCGTGCCCGGGCAGCGGCGCGACTTTGCCCCGCGCAAGGGCGGCGCCACGCTCAACGCCCTGATGAACCGCATGCACGACCTGCAGCCCGGACCGCACCAGACCGACTACCAGCAGGCCGCGCGGGACCTGCTGGTGCTGCAGCGGCGCCGCGCCATGGTGATCGTGCTGACCAACTTCCGTGACGAGGACGCCGCTGAATTGCGGCCGGCCATCCAGCTCATGCGCCGGCAGCATCTGGTGCTGGTGGCCAGCCTGCGCGAGACGGTGTTGTCGCGCATCGCCGCGCAGGCCATGACCCGGGCCAGCGATGCCGTGGATGTGGCGTCGGCCCACCTGTTCGCGCAATCCCGCAGCGATGCCTTTGCCCGCGTCATGGGCAATGACCACTTGTCGGTCGATGTCGAGCCTGACCAACTGGCGTCGGCCTTGGTGAACCGCTACCACGCGGTGAAGAAGTCGGGGCTGCTGTAGGCGGCGCCCATCCAAACATTTTGTCAACAACTGGAGAAATCATGTCCCTCGCACCCAATCCCTATGCCGCACCCCAGGCCAATGTCGCCGATGTCAACCTCGCGGACCAGGGCGTCCAGCCCGTCCGCGTATTCGCCGCCAAAGGCCGCATCGGGAGGCTGCGTTTTCTGGCCTACAACATGATCGCCTACGCGTTGGCGATGGCCCTGGCCGGCGGGTTGGGCGGCATGATCGGTAACAGCGGTAACGTCAGCGGCGCCATCGCGTTGGGCGTCGTCGTGTTGATTCCGTATGCCGTGCTGGCCTTCATGTGGGGCATACAGCGCAGCCATGACATGGATTGGAACGGCTGGACCGTACTCATCGCCTGCATCCCGGTCGTTGGATTCTTGTGGGCCGTGAAGGCAGGTACGCCCGGGCGCAACCGCTACGGCGCGCCGCCGCCGCCCAATGGCTGGTTCATCAAGATTTGCGGGTTGATGCTTCCGATCGTCATCGTTGTGGGGATCGTCGCCGCCATCGCGCTGCCGGCCTACCAACAGTACGCGCAACGCGCCAAGGCCAGCCAGGCGGTCAAGCCCTGACGACATGTCATCCGTGCGCAATCCCTATGCCGGTCCCACAGTTCTCGTCGCCGATGTTGATCACGGTGGCCCCGGCGTACAACCCATGAAAATTTTTTCTGTCAAAGGTCGGATGGGACGGTTGAGGTTTGCGGCGTACAACCTGGTTTCCTTCGCACTCTTCTTTTTGTTTTATGCCGTGCTTTACGGGTTGCTCGACGTAAGCGTAGGCCCAGACTGGGCAAAACCTTTGACAGTCGTCGCGTCGATTCCGTGTTGGCTGCTGTCGATCATGTGGAGCTTTCAGCGCAGCCACGATATGAACTGGAGCGGTTGGACCGTGTTTGTGTCGGCCTGGTTTCCTGTCGTCGGCTTCATCTGGCTATTCAGGGCCGGGACGCCCGGACGGAATCGATTCGGCGCGCCCCCATCGCCCAATGGTGCGATCGTCGGCATCTTGGGCTGGCTTCTGCCCGTGTTCTGGGGCTGCGGCCTGGCCGTCAATGCCGGCTCGCCGGCCTATCACTACTTCGTGCAACTTGTAGGCATGCGCCGGGGTAATTTCTAGAGGATTGGCAGGCCCCGCCGGCGGCTCCACCGGCGCAGTCATCAACCCGCCGGCGGCTCCACCGGCGCAGTCATCAACCCGCCGACGGATGCCGCAACAAAATCCGATCCA
>JAQGMQ010000384.1 GCA_028292305.1 Rhodoferax sp. | reverse complement strand
CAGATAGGTGCGCATGTCCGGCGTGCGCTCTGCCATCGCCTTGGCATCGTCGAACACGATGCGCGCCTGGTCTTTCGTCGTTGCCGCGCTGTAGACCTCGGCGCCCTGCTCGCCATCGGCCGTCAGCATGTACAGCGCCACGCCACTGGTGAGAGTCGACTTCGCGTTCTTCCGCGGGATCTCCAAATACACATCGCGGAAGCGGCGCAGCCCGGTGTCGCGGTGAACCCAGCCGAACACGGTGGTCAGGATGAAACACTGCCACCCGATCAGCGTGATCAGTTGCCGCTGCCGCGCCCACTTGCCTTTGATGTGCGGCAGCAGCTCGATGAACTCACACACGCGCACCGCGCGGGCCGGGTCGAAAATCCACGGCCAATCGTCCCCGGGTTCGCGGTCCAGATCCTCCACTTGCCGCTCCACCGCCAGCCGCGTCCAGTTGCACGCGGGGATCTGGGCGTCGAGCACCCCGCGCATGTAGCCATGCGCGAGATCGAGATGCTTGTTCACACCAACGAGAAGCGCGCGAAGCCGCTGGCGGCAGCTTGCTGAGGCGCCGGCTCCATGCCGGGCAGCGTGGTCTGCACATAGTTCGATGGCTGGACGCGGGCGCGCGCCGCAGGGCTCATGCCGAAATGCATCAGGTAGCGGTTGACCTGTTCGCGGTGCGACTTCAGCAGCTGCACGATGACGCTCTGCTGCGCGAAGCCGTTCGGCGTGATCGCGTAGCTCGCGGCATACACGGCTTCAGCGTACAGCTTTCCTTTCGACACATGAACATCGACGAGGCCGTTGAACGCGGTCTCCAATTCCGACAGCCGGCCGACAGCCTGGCAGTACAAACCGAGCGCCGCGCGATCCAGGCCGCTGATCAAACCAAGCTCCTCCAAGATTGGCGTGACGCGCTTCCATTCCTTGCGGGCTTCGATGCCGAGATGCTTCGGCGCCGACGGGATCTCGATGCGAGGGTTAAGTCCGTCCGACAGATTGAGGGCTCGCTTGCCGGGATTGCCTTCCAGGACCTTCAACGCCGACGGCTTCGGCAGCGGTCCGCGTGTTCCAGTCATGGTTTCCCTTTCGTTTTGCCTATGAGAGGGGGTACCCCCTCCCCCCTAAACCCGCGCACGTAAAAATTCAGGGAACCGTTCGGTGTCCGCCTGAACGACCCTGGACTTTTCGGCCCCCCCCCTCCCTGCCCCATACCGGTGCGTCAGCCTCGGTAGCCAGCCCATCGCGCCTGGCCGCGCAGCTTCTCGGCTTCGCTCTTGACCTTGTGACACGGGATGCACAGACCCTGTGCGTTCTCATTCGTGTCCTCTCCGCCTTCACCCAGTGGGATGACGTGATCACGCTCCGCCGCAAGAGTCACTCGCCCTTGCTGCTTGCAATGGACACACAGCGGATTGGCCGACAGCAACTCTGCGCGCATGGCCTGACGCTTGCGACCACCGATGCGTTTGGTCGCGGTGGGCTTGTGTTGCCAGATAGGCTTCGGGTGAGCCGGGCACCGGCCTGTGCCATCGCGCACCAGCTTGCCGCAGCCTGGTGCAGAACACGGGCGCGGTGCTGCGCTTGGCATAGAGGATGAACAACAGGCAGGTCGACCATCGGCCGCTTAGCCAGCGTCGGATCAAGCCGTGCGCTGGACCCTCCCGTTGATCAGACTTGTTTCTCTACCAGGTTGGCGCTGACGCCGAAGCCGGTGCCGACGTACACCACTTGCTCGCCATCCTGGCGAAAGGACACCCAGCCACTGACAGCCACAGCCACGTCCTTCGATTCGTCAGTCACGACGACATCGATGAACGAATCGGCTGCAGCCTGGGCCTGGGACATGTCCACTGCATGGGTTGGCTGAGCGGCCAGCACTTCGGCGAGCTTGGCTGCCACGGCCAGCTTGGCTGCAGCCTTGGTGGCGGCACGGATGGTGAAGCTGTAGGACATGTGAACTCCAAAAGAAAAGCCCGCTGCCATGTAGGGAGCGGGCTGAGGGTCGTGCGGTAGGCACAAAAAAACCCCGTGAGCAGAATGCTGACGGGGTTGATTGCGGCACATCACTCACCTGGGTGAACGAGTGGACCACTTTGACAGAAATGTAGCATAAGTGTCTATGGTGTAAAACTACTTTTTGCAAGGCGCTGTCGTTCCATGCGGTCACGAAACCACGCGGCGATGGTGCGATCAGACACATCGAGGCACGCATACACGGTGGCGCGAGGGATCAACATCGCGCTCATGGTTCCTTGAATGCCCAGCGCTTCCACGTAGTACAGCTGCAGCACCTCGTACAGCTTTGGCCTCGGAAGCTTGAGCGCTTCGACAGCCTCATCCGTCACCGACGCATCGACCTCATCGATAGGGATCACCGACTCGCGGTATCGATCTGTCGTCGCTTCGTTCAGGAATGCGGCCTGCGATGCAAAGCCGAGGCCACCGCCACGCTCGCGCGACTTCCACAGTGCCCAGTTGTCGAGCCGATACTTCACCCAGTCAATGCGCGCCATCTGTTGCACCTTCCAGCTCTTCCCAAAAGATGCAGACGTGTGCACAGCCGAATCGCACCATGTTCACAGCCACTACATCCATGACGTCCGTCACGCTGAAGGGCGTGCCGACCACCTGCCCGGCTTCGAACGCGTAGAAGCAATTGGCCTCACCTCGGAGGCCACGCCGCACGAGGGCGTAGGCTTCATTGCCCACCTTCGCTGCCTTGGCCTGGATGGCCCTATGCACGTTGGGCATCGACCGCTTGATCTTCTCGATTAACAGCGCGACCTGTTCCTTTTCCGCCTCGTTCATCTGTGCCATTGCCGACCCTTTCGTTAATCCGTCCACGCCGTCCACTCTTATGTATGGATCTCAAACACACACACAGAAGTTCGGGCGTGTGAGCGCGCGAGCGCACGCCCCTACCTGCCTGCGCCCACATCAAGGCGCCCTATGTAACCCGCCGGACCATGCGGCGGCTTCGACTGCTGGTTTCTTAGAAACACCGCAGCGGTGGGCTCTATGGCAAACCGTGGACGGCCTGGACGGATGGACGTAAGCACGCCACCGCAGCCGCCTGGTGCCTGTTGTGGGCGCTATGTCATGGGCGCGTGCAGTGACTTCCCCGCAACCGCTCCGCACCGACTACCGCGAATCTCGCCTCTCGTAGTCGTTGCATAACGGCGCGTTTGTTGAACCACAACCTTTTCGGCCACGCACGGCCCT
>JAQGMQ010000130.1 GCA_028292305.1 Rhodoferax sp. | reverse complement strand
AGCGCCGGCACCAGAAGGTGCTTGAAGAAGCGCCCGCGCCCGGCCTGAGCGAAGCCCTGCGCCAGGAGATGGGCAATGCCGCCGTGGCCGCGGCGCGGGCCGTGAACTACGTGGGGGCGGGCACGGTGGAGTTCATCGTCGAGCAGTCAGGCGACGGAATGAAATTTTTCTTCATGGAGATGAACACGCGGTTGCAGGTCGAGCACCCGGTGACCGAAGCCATCACCGGGCTGGACCTGGTCGAATGGCAACTGCGCGTGGCGTCCAAGCAAAAGCTGCCGCTGCGCCAGGACGAGCTGCGCATCACCGGCCACGCCATCGAAGCCCGCATCTGCGCCGAGACGCCCGACAACCAGTTCCTGCCTGCCACCGGCACGCTGGCCGTTTACCGCAAGCCGGCCTGCAGCAGCTTCGAACGCGCGGATGCAGCCGACGGTGGCATCGCGGTGCGGATCGACGACGGCGTGCGCGAAGGCGACGCGATCTCGCCGTTCTACGACTCGATGGTGGCCAAGCTCATCGTCTTCGGCACCACCCGCGCCGAGGCGCTGGCGCGGCTCGACTCGGCACTGGCCCAGACCCACATCGTCGGCCTGGCGACCAACGTGCAGTTCCTGCGCCACGTGGTGCAAAGCCGCTCGTTCGCCGAGGCCGACCTGGACACCGCACTCATCCAGCGCGAGCAGGCCGTGTTGTTCCACCAGGAAAAGATCGGCCTGCACTTTGCCGCGGCAGCGGCCGTGGCGGCGACGCTGCTGGACGAGAAGTCCGACCCCGCTGACATCTGGGTCGACCCCTGGAGCCGGCGCGACGGCTGGCGCAACGCCGGCTTGAACACGCGCCGCTTCGCCTTCGAATTTCACGGCGATGCAGCCCAGGCCGAGCTCACCTACCTGCACGATGGCGCCCTGCGGCTGGCGCTGGGCGACCAGTCGGGCCTGCTCGACTTCAAGCCCACCGACGCCGGCATCAGCCTGTCGTACCTCGGCCAGCGGCACACCGTGCGCATCGACCGGCGCGGCGACACCATCCACGTGTTTGCCGCCCACGGCGCGACGCAGATCACCATGGTCGACCTGCTGGCCCATGCCGGCGAGGTGCACGGTGAAGCCGGCCGCCTGACCGCGCCGATGCCCGGCAAGGTGGTGTCGTTTGCCGTCAAGGCCGGCGACGCGGTGAAGAAGGGCCAACCCCTGGCGGTGATGGAAGCCATGAAGATGGAACACACCATCGCCGCGCCGGCCGACGGCGTGGTCGAAGAGCTGCTGTATGCGCCGGGCGACCAGGTCACCGAGGGCTCGGAGCTGCTCAGGCTCGCGGTTCAATAGGGTTTTAATAGGGGTCTTTGCACAACCCTCCGATCCCCATGCGCATTACTTTCTGCTGTACCGGCACCAAGGCCGAACCCTGGCTCCAGGGCCTGCGCGCGGCGCTGCCCGAAGCCACCATCGAAGAATGGGCGCCCGGCGCGCCACAGGCTGACCATGCCGTGGTCTGGGCGCCGCCGCAGGCCATGATGGACGAACAGCCCGCACTCAGGGGCGTGTTCAACATCGGTGCCGGCGTCGACGCGCTGATGCGGCTCAAGCTGCCGGCCGGCGCCACCATCGTGCGGCTCGACGACGCCGGCATGTCGGTGCAGATGGCCGAATATGTGTGCCACGCGGTGATCCGCCACTTCCGCGAATTCGACGTCTGCGCCGACAACGAGCTCGACGCCCGCTGGGTCTTCAACAGACAGCTGCGCCGCGGTGACTTCCCGGTCGGCGTCATGGGCATGGGGGTGCTCGGCGAACGCGTGGCCAAGGCCCTGTTGCAGTTCGAGTTTCCCGTCAACGGCTGGAGCCGCTCGCCGAAGCAGGTCGATGGCGTGCGCGGCTTCCACGGGCAGGACCAGTTCGACGCATTCCTGGGCGCATCGCGCGTGCTGGTCTGCCTGGTGCCGCTCACGCCCGAAACGGTGGACATCATGCGCCGCGACACCCTGTCGCGCCTGCGCCCCGGCGGCTATGTCATCAACGTGGCGCGCGGTGGCCACCTGGTCGACGACGACCTCATCGCGCTCATCGATGAAGGCCACCTGACCGGCGCCACGCTCGACGTGTTCCGCACCGAGCCGCTGCCGCAGGACCACCCGTTCTGGTCACACCCGAAGATCACCGTCACACCCCACACCTCGGCCCGCACGGTGCGCGACGACAGCATCGAACAGATCGCGGGGAAGATCCTGGCGATGGAGCGGGGCGAGGCGGTGGAGGGGGTGGTGCATCCGGACCGCGGGTATTGAGTTGGATCCACGGAATTACGGCTGCCAAATGCTTTGCTGCAGACACCCTGTGGAACCCCTGCTTTGGGCGGGTTCTTCCCGGCGATGGACGAGGCTGTCATGAGCTATGTGAAGCCGTGGCTCAACATGGATCAGCAACTCGATCAACTCCAGGCGCGGGGGCTGAACGTATCGGACCGCGAGAAGGCACTGCACTGTTTGCAGCGTATGGGCTACTACCGACTCAGCGGTTATTGGTTTGCTTTTCGAGAGCGTTCCGGACCTTGTTGCTCTTTGGACAAGGCGCAAAGAGGCAAGCGACAGGACAAGGGTGAAACGTTGGCGTTGGACCGTTTCAAAAAGGGCGCGACGTTCCAACACGCGGTGGACCTCTACGTCTTCGACAAGGGTTTAAGGCTTTTGGTCACCGATGCGTTGGAGCGGGTCGAGGTCGCCCTTCGCGTGGATTTATCACACACCTTGGGCCGACTGGATTCATTCGCCTACCTGCGTGCCGAGCTGTTCCATGGCAGCTTCAGCCAAGTGCTCAGCAAGGACAGCGGTGTGACACGCCACCATGAATGGCTGGGCAAACATGCGCAGCTCATCCTCCGATCAAAAGAAGAATTTGTAAGCCATAACCGGCTCAAGTACGGCTTGCCTCTGGCGGTATGGGTTGCCTGCGAGGTGTGGGACTTCGGCACTTTGTCGACCTTGTTCGGCGGCATGCGGGAAGCGGAGCAAGACGCCATCTCGACCAGGTATGGCATCAGCAATGGCAGGGTATTCGCGTCGTGGCTGCGCAGCTTGAACTACCTGCGCAATGTGTGTGCGCACCACAGCCGCCTGTGGAATCGCAATATCGTCGATCAGCCCAAACTGCCGTCTGCCGCGGAAATGCCATGGGTGGCGCCATTCGTCAACGACGCGCATGCGCTGGCTCGGTGTTTCCTGCTGCTGCGCATGACCCGTCATTTGCTGGGGGTGATCAACCCCGCGTCTTCGTGGCCTCAACGCCTCAAGGACCACCTGATGAGCTTTCCAAAAATCGACCACCTCGGGTTGAATCTGGGCGGCATGGGCATGGTCCTTGACTGGGAGACGCAGTGGTGAACACGTTCCGTACAGGCCAAAATTTGGCCAATAAAAAACCCCCAAGCAACTTGGCTGCCGAAGCAGTTGCGTTGAAGGGGGCCGTGTTGCCATCATTTTAGCAGAACAAAGGCAAGCCATGAATCTCAACTCCTTCCCCTCCCGCGTCAAACTCGTCGACGTCGGCCCGCGCGACGGCCTGCAGAACGAGAAGCAGATGGTGCCCGCCGCCATCAAGATCGAACTCGTGCACCGCCTGCAGCAGGCCGGCCTGAAAGAGATCGAGGTCACCAGTTTCGTGTCGCCCAAGTGGGTGCCGCAGATGGCCGACGCCACCGAGGTCATGGCCGGCATCGCGCGGCAGCCGGGTGTGCGCTACTCGGTGCTGACGCCCAACCTCAAGGGTTTCGAGGCGGCCTTGCCTTCGAAGCCGGACGAGATCGTGGTCTTCGGCGCGGCCAGCGAGGCCTTCAGCCAGCGCAACATCAACTGCTCGATCGCCGAGAGCATCGAGCGCTTCCGACCCGTGGCCGAGGCGGCGCGGGCCCACGGCATCTACGTGCGCGGCGCCATCTCCTGCACGGTGGGCTGCCCCTATGAAGGCGAGATCGCGCCCGAGCGGGTGGAGATGGTGGCGCGGCTCATGAAGGACATCGGTGTGCAGCACATCGGCGTGGCCGACACCATCGGCGTGGGCACGCCGCTGAAGGTGCAGCGTGCACTCGACGCGGCGCTGAAGCACTACAGCGTGGACGACATCTCGGGCCACTTCCACGACACCTAC
>JAQGMQ010000349.1 GCA_028292305.1 Rhodoferax sp. | reverse complement strand
ACGGCCGAAGACCCGTCCGAAATCAACCTGCCCGGCGTGAACCAGGTCAACGTGACCGAAAAGGCCGGCCTCACCTTTGCCGTGGCGCTCAAATCCTTCCTGCGCCAGGACCCGGACATCATCATGGTCGGCGAAATCCGCGACCTGGAAACCGCCGACATCTCGATCAAGGCCGCGAAGACCGGCCACCTGGTGTTGTCGACGCTGCACACCAACGACGCGCCCACCACGCTGACGCGGATGCGCAACATGGGCATCGCGCCGTTCAACATCGCCTCGAGCGTGATCCTGATCACCGCGCAACGTCTGGCGCGCCGGCTTTGCCCCAATTGCAAGACGCCGCTGGAGATCCCGCACAAGACACTGCTCGAAGCCGGATACACCGAAGACGAACTCGATGGCACGTGGCAGCCGTACGGCCCGGTGGGTTGCTCGGCCTGCAACAACGGCTACAAGGGACGCGTCGGCATCTACCAGGTGATGCCGATCTCGGACGAGATCCAGCGCATCATCCTGCGGGACGGCAATGCACCTGAGATTGCCAAGCAGGCCAAGCTGGAGGGGGTGCGCTCCCTTCGCCAGGCCGGGCTGCACAAGGCCAAGCTGGGACTGACTTCCCTGGAAGAAGTGCTCGCCGTGAGCAACGAGTAAGAGACCCACCAAGGCAACCATGGCAACTGCAGCGTCCAGGGACATCAAGGAATTCGTCTTCGAGTGGGAAGGCAAGGACCGCAACGGCAAACAGGTGCGCGGCGAGACCCGCGCGGTGGGCGAGAACCAGGTCCAGGCCACGCTGCGCCGCCAGGGCGTGTTCCCGACCAAGATCAAGAAGCGCCGCATGCGCTCGGGCAAGGCCATCAAGCCGAAGGACATCGCCATCTTCACGCGCCAGCTGGCGACCATGATGAAGGCCGGCGTGCCCTTGCTGCAGGCCTTCGACATCGTGGGCCGCGGCAACACGAACGCCAGCGTGACCAAGCTGCTCAACGACATCCGCTCCGACGTGGAAACCGGCAGCTCGCTCAGCGGCGCGTTCCGCAAGTTCCCGATGTACTTCAACAGCCTCTACTGCAACCTGGTCGAGGCGGGCGAGGCCGCGGGTATTCTCGAATCGCTGCTCGACCGCCTGGCGGTCTACATGGAAAAGACCGAGGCCATCAAGTCGAAGATCAAGTCAGCCCTGATGTACCCCGCCTCGGTGGTGGTGGTGGCCTTCGTGGTGGTGGCGGTGATCATGATCTTCGTGATCCCGGCGTTCAAGGAAGTGTTCAGCAGCTTCGGTGCCGACCTGCCTGCGCCCACGCTCTTCGTGATCGCCATCAGCGAAGTCTTCGTCTCGTACTGGTGGTTGATCTTCGGCGGCATCTTCGGCGCGTTCTACTTCTTCATGCAGGCCTGGAAGCGCAACGAGAAGATGCAGATGTTCATGGACCGGCTGATGCTGAAGGTGCCGGTGTTCGGTGCGCTGATTGAAAAATCATGCATCGCCCGCTGGACGCGCACCTTGTCCACCATGTTCGCCGCCGGCGTGCCGCTGGTGGAAGCGCTGGACTCGGTGGGGGGCGCCTCGGGCAACTCGGTGTTCGCCATCGCCACGGAGCGCATCCAGCAGGAAGTGTCCACCGGCACCAGCCTGACCAACGCGATGACCAACGCCAACATCTTTCCGTCGATGGTGCTGCAGATGTGCTCCATCGGCGAAGAATCGGGCTCGATCGACCACATGCTGGGCAAGGCGGCCGATTTCTATGAAGCCGAAGTGGACGACATGGTGGCCGGCCTGTCGAGCCTGATGGAGCCGATCATCATCGTGTTCCTGGGCACGCTCATCGGCGGCATCGTGGTGTCGATGTACCTGCCGATCTTCAAGCTGGGCCAAGTGGTCTGATGCAGGCGCTGCAGTGGTTGGATGCCGCGCTCGGCGGCATCTTCGGGCTCATTCTCGGCAGTTTTCTCAACGTGGTGGTGCACCGCCTGCCGCTCATGATGGAGCAGCAGTGGGCCCGCGAATGTGCCGACACCACCGGCACGCCCCAGCCCGCGGCTGCCGATGCGCCCGCGCCGCTGAGCCTGATCCACCCGCGTTCGCGCTGCCCGCATTGCGGCCACCAGATCCGCTGGTTCGAGAACGTTCCGGTGGTGAGTTATCTTGCGTTGCGTGGCCGCTGCTCGGCGTGCAAGGCGCCCATCAGCGCACGCTACCCGATTGTCGAACTGGCCACCGGCGCGCTGTTCTTTTTCTGTTTCGCGCGCTGGGGCATCAACCCCTCCGGCCTGGCCTGGTGCGGCTTTTCGGCGGCATTGCTTACGCTGGCCCTGATCGACTGGGACACGACCCTGCTGCCCGACAGCATCACCCTGCCCCTGCTGTGGGCGGGGCTGATCGCGGCCACGCTGCACTGGACCATCACACCGCTCGAGGCCTCGCTGTGGGGTGCGGTGGCCGGCTACATGTCGCTGTGGACCATCTACTGGGTGTTCAAGCTGCTGACCGGCAAGGAAGGCATGGGCTTCGGCGACTTCAAGCTGTTCGCGGCGCTGGGCGCCTGGTTCGGCTGGCAGGCGCTGGTGCCGATCATCCTCATGGCATCCGTCATCGGCGCCGTGGTCGGCATTGCGATGAAGTTCAACAGCGCCCTGCGCGAGGGTGGCTACGTGCCTTTCGGGCCCTTTCTGGCCGGCGCCGGGTTGACCGCGATGGCGTTCGGCCCCGAGTCCATCCTGCATTTCGTCGGGCTCTGACGGTGCACGCCGCCATCCGACTGGGACTGACAGGCGGCATCGGCAGCGGCAAGAGCACGGTGGCGCGCATGCTGCAGGACCTGGGCGCCGTGGTCATCGACGCGGATGCCATTTCGCGCGCCTGCACTGCGGCAGGTGGCACGGCGATCCCCCAGATTCTTGCGACGTTCGGCCAGGATTACTTGACGCCCGACGGCGCGCTGGACCGCGAACGCATGCGCGCGCTGGCCTTCAACGACGCCAGCGCCAAACAGCGGCTGGAAGCCATCGTCCACCCGCTCGTCGGCCAGGCCATCGCGGCCGAGGCCGCTGCGGCGGAAGGCAGCGGCGCCCGCTGCACCGTGTTCGACATTCCCCTGCTGGTCGAGTCCCGTCGATGGCCGGCGCAACTGGACCGCGTGCTGGTGGTCGATTGCCCCGAAGACACGCAAGTCGCGCGCGTCGCAGCGCGCTCCGGCATGGCCGAGGACATGGCGCGCCAGATCATTGCCGCCCAGGCCAGCCGCACCCAGCGCCGCGCCGCGGCCGACCTGGTTTTGTTCAACGACGGCTGTTCACTGGACCAACTGCGTGCGGAGGTTGAACAGATCGGTGCACACTTCGGGCTATGATTCCCGCCACTGGAAAAAATGCCGCGTGATCCTCTACGAATACCCATTTAACGAACGCATCCGTACCTACCTGCGGCTGGAGCATTTGTTCCGGCGGCTTGGAGAGCTCGTCCCGCGCGAACAGGCGCTCGACCACCACTACGCACTGGCCACCATCTTTGAAGTCATGGATGTCGCCGCCCGTGCCGACCTGAAGTCGGAGGTGCTGAAAGACCTGGAACGGCAGAAGGCCGTGCTCAACGGCTACCGCGGCAACCCGTCGATCGCCGAAGACCGTCTGGACGAAGTGGTCAACCAGCTCGACCGCTGTTTCACCGCGCTGCACCAGCAGGCCGGCAAGGCCGGGCACGACCTTACCGAAAACGACTGGCTCATGAGCCTGCGCAGCCGCATCGGCATCCCTGGCGGCACCTGCGAATTCGATCTGCCCGCCTATTACGCCTGGCAGCACAAACCCACGTCGGAACGTCGCCACGCGATCGAGGGCTGGGCCTCGTCGCTGGCGCCGCTGGCCGAGTCGATCCACCATCTGCTGAAGATGCTGCGCGACTCGGGCGCACCGCAGAAGGTGGCGGCACTGGCCGGCCAGTTCCAGCAGACGCTGCCGCAGGGCCGCACGTACCAGTTGCTGCGCCTGCGCATCGATGGCGCGTTGGAGCTGATCCCGGAGATCAGCGGCAACCGGCTGATGGTGTCGGTGCGGCTGATGCGGCACGAGGCCGACGACCGGCTGCACCCCGCGAGCGTCGATGCATCGTTCGAACTCGCGCTGTGCGCTTGATGGGTCCAGCTTAGGCCAGGGCGGTGCTTGCGGCTTGAGCCCGCCTCCGTCACCGGTCATTCCCCAGCTTCTGGCGCGCCAATTCTCGAGGCGCTATCCTTGAACATCCTTCGCAGTTGGCGTCTCGCGCCACGGAGCCATTGACATGTCCGATTCATCCGTTCCCGAAAAATGGGTCGCCTGCCCGACCTGCAAGGGCGACAGCCTGTACGCCGCCAGCAACCGCTACCGGCCGTTTTGCAGCGAACGCTGCAAGAACATCGACCTGGGCGCCTGGGCCAGCGAAAGTTTTGCCGTGCCGGCCGAGGCGCCGCCGGAAGACCAGCTCTACGGCGACGCGAAGCTGCAGTAGCCGCGACGCCGATGGCTCAGGCAGCCGAGAAGGTCGCGCCTGCGAAGCCGCGTTCTTCGGCCAGCCAGGCCAGCACGGGCACAGTCCCGGGCAAGACCGGGCTTACGCTGAGCGGCAGAGTCTGCCAGGCAAACGTCTGGGCTTCGCGCATCTGCAGTTCGCCCGTCCACGCAAACACCTTGCAGAAGTTGAGCCGCACCAGCGCGTGCGGATAGTCGACCACTTCCACCTTCCAGGGCTCGGCCGGACCGATGTCGATGCCGAGCTCTTCGTGCAACTCGCGTCGCAGGGCCTGCTCCACGGTCTCGCCGGCTTCGAGTTTGCCGCCAGGAAATTCCCAGTAGCCCGCGTAGACCTTGCCTGCGGGGCGAGAGGTGACGAGGAACTGGCCATCCGGCTGGATCAACACCCCCACGGCGACATCGACCACCGCCCGGTCGGGGCCGCCTTCACGCGGACGATCGCCGTCGGCCACCAGCGGATTCATGCGCATGCCGCAGCCGTGTGGCGGCCGCGCCGGGCCACCCCAAGCAGGGCCCGCCCCCCTCGGGGGGCAGCGCAGTACACGCAGTGACAAGCGTGGGGACTCACAGTTTGCCCGCGTAGTCGCGCGCAAACTGGTAGGCCACCCGGCCGCTGCGGGAACCGCGCTCCAGCGCCCACACCAGCGACTCAGGCCGGGCTGCGGCGATGGCGGGTTCGGCCACGTGGAACGAGCGCAGCCACTGCGCCACGATGGCCAAATATTCGTCCTGTGAGAACGGGTAGAAGCTGACCCACAGGCCAAAGCGTTCCGAAAGCGAAATCTTCTCTTCGACCACTTCTCCGGGGTGCACTTCGCCATCGTCCGTGAGTTTGTACGTGAGGTTTTCCTTCATGTACTCGGGCAGCAGGTGGCGGCGGTTGCTGGTGGCGTAGATCAGCACGTTGGGCGACGCGGCCGACACCGAGCCGTCGAGGATCGACTTCAGCGCCTTGTAGCCGGGCTCGCCATCCTCGAAGCTCAGGTCGTCGCAGAACACCATGAATTTTTCGGGTCGCGCGGCCACCACGTCGATGATGTCGGGCAGGTCGACCAGGTCGGCCTTGTCGACCTCGATCAGCCGCAGGCCACGCTCGGCATAGGCGTGCAGGCAGGCACGGATCAACGACGACTTGCCGGTGCCGCGTGCGCCTGTCAACAGCACGGTGTTGGCCGGCTTGCCTTCGACGAACTGCAGCGTGTTGCGCTGTATCTTTTCCTTCTGGCCATCGATTTCCTTCAGGTCTTCCAGGCGCATGGCACCCACCTGCCGCACCGGCTCCAGGTTGCCGTGGCCCGAGCTGCGCTTGCGGTAGCGGTAGGCGATGGAGGCGTTCCAGTCGGGCGCGGAAAGCGGCTGCGGCAGGATCTGCTCGATGCGCTGCAGCAGGTACTCGGCGCGGTCGATCAGGCGTTCGAATTTTTCATTCATGAGCGGTCTCCCGCCGGGCCGCCCCAAGGGAGACCAGCCCCCTCAGGGGGCAGCGAATACAGGCAGTGATGAGCGTGGGGGCTCCTGTTTTCCGCCGGGCCGCCCCAAGGGAGACCAGCCCCCTCGGGGGGCAGCGAATACACGCAGTGATGAGCGTGGGGGTTCATGACCGGTAATCCGCGTTGATGGTGACGTAGTCGTGGCTCAGGTCGCAGGTCCACACCGTATCCGCGGCGGCGCCTCGGCCCAGTACCACGCGCACGGTGATCTCGCTTTGTTTCATCACCCGTTGACCGTCTTCCTCACGGTAGGCTGGGTTGCGCCCGCCCTTCACCGCGACATGCACGTCGTCCAGGTACAGGTCGATCAGCGTCTGGTCCAGATCGCCGATGCCGGCGTAACCCACGGCCGCCAGGATGCGGCCGAGGTTCGGGTCGCTGGCGAAAAAGGCCGTCTTCACCAGCGGCGAATGGGCGATGGCATAGGCCACCAGGCGGCATTCGGCGCCGGTCTTGCCGCCGTCGACCTTGATGGTGATGAACTTGGTCGCGCCTTCGCCGTCGCGCACGATGGCCTGGGCCAGCTTTTGCGCCACCGACTGCATTGCGGCCTTCAGGGCCTGGCCTTCGGCACTGTCCCACGCGGTGATCGGCGCATGCGCGGCCTGGTTGGTGGCGATGACCACGAACGAATCGTTGGTGGAGGTGTCGCCGTCGATGGTCACGCGGTTGAACGAGGCATCGGCCAGGTCCTTGGCCAGTTGCGCCATCAACGCCTGGTCGATGCAGGCGTCGGTAGCCAGGAAGCCCAGCATGGTGGCCATGTTGGGCCGGATCATGCCGGCGCCCTTGCTGATGCCGGTGATGCTTACCGTAGCGCCGCCCAACTGCACTTGCGTGCTGAAGGCCTTGGGCAGCGTGTCGGTGGTCATGATGGCTTCTGCGGCGCGGGCCCAGTGGTCGGCCTGTGCATCGGCCAGCGCGGCGGGCAGGCCGGCTTCGATGCGGTCGCTGGGCAGCGGCTCCATGATCACGCCGGTCGAGAACGGCAGGATCTGCTCGGGCGCGATGTTCAGGTGGCGTGCCAGCGAGATGCAGGTGGTGCGGGCGCGCATCAGGCCGTCGTCGCCCGTGCCGGCGTTGGCGTTGCCGGTGTTGATCAACATGGCGCGGATGCCAAGATCACGCGCCAGATGGTCGCGGCAGATTTGCACCGGCGCGGCGCAAAAGCGGTTCTGCGTGAACACGCCCGAGACCGACGCGCCCTCGTCGATCAGCACCACGGTCAGGTCCTTGCGGTTGGCCTTGCGCACGCCGGCTTCGGCGATGCCCAGGCGAACGCCAGGCACGGGATGCAGATCGGCAGGATTGGGAGCGGACAGGTGAACAGGCATCGCGTGCTTTCAAAAATTCTCTGGATTATCCGAAAAACCGAAGTCAAAAAAACGGGCCGCAGCCCGTTTCTTTCCAATCACATCCTGCCGCTCAAGCGAGCTTGCCGTGACAGGCCTTGTACTTCTTGCCGCTGCCGCAAGGGCAAGGGTCGTTGCGGCCCACACGCGGCACTTCTTCGCCATCGGCCAGCGCCACACGCTGGTCGTCGACGCGCGTTTCCACGTCACCGGTTTCGGTGGGCGCGGTGTAGGTCATGTTGGCGATGCTTTCGCCACGGCTTTCCATGTCTTCGGCGGCCTGGCCGAGCTGTTCGTTCGACTGCACCTTGACCGTCATCAGCACTTTGGTGACGTCGTTCTTGACGGCGTCGAGCAACTGGCCGAAGAGCTCAAAAGCCTCGCGCTTGTATTCCTGCTTGGGCTGCTTCTGGGCATAGCCGCGCAGATGGATACCCTGGCGCAGGTAGTCGAGCGCGCTCAGGTGTTCACGCCAATGCGTGTCGATGCTTTGCAGCAGCACCATGCGTTCGAACTGCGTGAAGTTGGCGCCGCCCACCAGCTCGACCTTGGCGTCGAAAGCGGCGTCGGCGGCCTTGACCACCTTGTCGAGCACGTCTTCGTCGGTGATGGCGCTGGCAGCCTGCACCTCCTGCGTCAAAGGCAGGTCGAGCTGCCATTCCTCGCTCAGCACTTTCTCCAAGCCGGGCGTGTCCCACTGCTCTTCCACCGAGTCGGCCGGCACGTACTGGCGCACGAGGTCGGTCACGCAGCCTTCGCGCAAGCCGGCGATCTGGGCGCTGAGGTCCGAGGCATCCAGGATCTCGTTGCGCTGCTGGTAAATCACCTTGCGCTGGTCGTTGGAGACGTCGTCGTATTCGAGCAGTTGTTTGCGCACGTCGAAATTGCGGGCCTCGACCTTGCGCTGGGCGCTTTCGATGCTGCGCGTGACGATGCCGGCCTCGATGGCTTCGCCGTCGGGCATCTTCAGCCGGTCCATGATGGACTTGACGCGGTCACCCGCGAAGATGCGCATCAGCGGATCGTCGAGGCTCAGGTAGAAACGCGACGAGCCTGGGTCGCCCTGGCGGCCGGAACGGCCGCGCAGCTGGTTGTCGATGCGGCGCGATTCGTGACGTTCGGTGGCAATGATGCGCAGGCCGCCGAGCGAGGTCACGGTCTCGTGGTCCTTGGTCCACTGCGCGCGCACGCGTTCAATTTCAGCAGCCTTGCCGGCTTCATCAAGCGCCTCGCTGGCTTCCACCGCCTTGATCGCCATCTCGAGGTTGCCGCCGAGCACGATGTCGGTGCCGCGGCCAGCCATGTTGGTGGCGATGGTGATCATCTTCGGCCGACCGGCCTGGGCCACGATGTCGGCTTCGCGCGCATGTTGCTTGGCGTTCAGCACCTGGTGCGGCAGGTTTTCCTTGATCAGCAGGGCGTCGATGATTTCGGAATTCTCGATCGACGTGGTGCCGACCAGCACCGGCTGGCCACGGTCATAACACTCACGGATGTCCTTGATCGCGGCTTCGTATTTCTCGCGCGTGGTCTTGTAGACGCGGTCAAGCTGGTCGTCACGCTTGCTCACGCGGTTCGGCGGAATGACGATGGTTTCCAGGCCGTAGATTTCCTGGAATTCATAGGCTTCGGTATCGGCCGTGCCGGTCATGCCCGACAGCTTGCCGTACAGGCGGAAGTAGTTCTGGAAGGTGTTCGACGCCAG
>JAQGMQ010000348.1 GCA_028292305.1 Rhodoferax sp. | reverse complement strand
GCGAAAAGCAAGTTGCTGCAGTTCGGTATTGGCAGACTGCAGCGAAGCCGCCAGCACGGACGCCTTGCCCTGCATGCGGGCGTCAATGGCCGAAGTGAACATGGTGAGCGTGAGCAGCACGATCGTCGCCACCGAAACCAAAAGGCCCATGCTGTCGCCGCGCAACTGGCCTGCGCTCAGGCACACCGCGCCCTCGGGAAAGCCGGCCGCCGCCATGCCCGTGTAGTGCATGCCGCAGATCGCGGCGCCCATCACCAGGGCAGCGGCCAACTGGCCCCGACGGGCCGCGTTGCCGTGCAGTCGGCGCAGGCCGAAAAAGATCATCAGCGCGGCGGCCGATGCAAGGACCGCGATCACCGCCGAGGCCACGACCCAAGGCTTAGACCACTGGATGCCAGGCGCCATCTCCATCGCGGCCATCCCGGTGTAGTGCATCACGCAGATGCCCGCGCCCATGGACAAGGCGCCGACGCCCAGGCGCGGCAATGTGAGGCGAGAGCGGCTGGCAATGTGCAGCGCGATTGCGGACACGCCCACGGCGGCCACCCACGACAGGGCGGTCACTACGTAACCTAAACCCACCACGAAGGGAAACGAAGCCGCCTGCATGCCGACGAAATGCATCGACCAGATGCCCGTGCCCATGGCCGCCGAGCCGCCGATCCACCAGGCGCGCGCCAGCAGCACATCGGTGGTGCGCACGCGTTGGGCCAGGTCCAACGCTACGTACGAGGCGAAACTGGCGATCAGGAACGACAGGCCGACGATCCAGAAGTTGTAGTCGACAGTGATGAAAAGGTGGTCCATGGGGGAGGCGTTGGGCCGGCAGGATGGCTATGGGCACGGCAACGTCGATAGGAAGCGAGCGATTATCGCTAGGTCTACGACTTAGTGCACAACGGTGTGCGCACAATTGGCAGCTGCAGTGATTTTTGCCACACTCTCGCGGCGCTTGTGCTCATCCGTAGTCGGGCGCGGCGTCATGAACGTGTCACGCCAGCGCCACAACATCGCCGTTTCTCATCTCTCAGGAAACGTGTTCCATGTCTGTCATTCATCGTTTGCGCGGCTTTTCATTTCAACTGGCTGTGCTTGCCGCGGCCCTGTCAGCGGCGGGTGCTGGCGCCCAGACCGCTCAGACCGTATTTCCGGCCACCCTTGCCGGCCACGCGGTATTGCCGGCGCAGTCGTTCGTGGCCGCCCCCAAGGACGCGCCCGAGGACTTGAAGATCAGCGGAAAATTCAGCAATGGTCAGCGCAGCGAACGCGTGGGCAGCGTGGAGGGTCAATCCGCCGGACGGCCCACCGGTGTGTCATTGCCGTTTCAGGGCCAGCCGCTGCAGGGCCATTCGGGCATCAAGAAGATGCCCGACGGAAGCTTCTGGATCTTGACGGACAACGGTGCGGGCTCGAAGGCCAACTCGCCCGATTTCATGCTGTACCTGAACCACTACAAGGTCGACTTCAAGAGCGGGCAATTCCACCGCGAGGCGACGGTTTTCCTGCACGACCCCGACAAGAAAGTGCCGTTTCGCATCGTTCACGAAGGCACGAAAGAGCGCTACCTCACCGGCTCTGATTTCGACACCGAAAGCTTCCAGTTCGCCGGTGGCGCCCTGTGGATCGGCGATGAGTTCGGGCCCTACCTGATCAAGGCCGACCTGAAGGGCCGCGTGCTGGCCGTGTACGACACGCTCGTCGACGGCAAGGTAGTGCGTTCGCCAGATCATCCGGCGGTGACTACGCCGGGGGCGCCGGGCGGCGCCGTCGACTTCCAGATCAAGCGCTCAAAGGGTTTTGAAGGCATGGCTTCGTCGAAGGACGGCAGCAAGCTCTACGCGTTGCTGGAAGGCCCGGTGTGGAACGCCGAGGCCAAAGACTATGAACGCATCGGCGGCAAGGAAGCGCTGCGTGTGCTGGAGTTCGACGTGGCCGGCGGCAAATGGACGGGGCGCTCGTGGATGTACCCGCTGGAGGCCAACGGCAATGCGATCGGCGACTTCAACATGGTCGATGAAACCACCGGTCTGGTCATCGAACGCGACAACGGCGAAGGCACGGCCGACAAGGCCTGCCCCGAAGGCCAGAAGCGCAATGACTGCTTCCACGACATCGCCAAGTTCAAGCGTGTCTATAAAGTCGAGCTGACGGACGCCAACGTGGGCGGCGCACTGCGCAAGATCGGCTACATCGACCTGCTGAACATCGCCGATCCGCAGAAGCTCGCGCGCAAGCCGCTCAACGACGGTGTGTTGAAGTTCCCGTTTTTCACCATCGAGAACGTCGACGTGGTGGACGCTGCGCACATCGTCGTGGGCAATGACAACAACCTGCCGTTCTCCAGCAGCCGCGAGCCGAACAAGGCCGACGACAACGAGCTGGTGCTGCTCGAAGTGGCCGAGTTCCTGAAGGCGCGGTGAGCGTGCAAGCTCAGCGGCCAGGCCGGCCCATGCGCGCGGCGAAGGCGTCGGCCACGCAGCGCGCTCGCGGGCCGGGCACGACCCGCGCCTCTTCACCCGAGGCAATCTGGCCCGGCTGCAGCACGGCGAGATAGAAACCGCAAAAGCCGGAATGCGCCATGGCCTTCGATGCCTGCGCAAACCCCATCACCGCGTTGAACTTGAAGCAGGGTTCACGCGGCTCGGTGATGCGCAACCGACAACCGGGGAAGTGCAGTTCGTCGCCAATGAAGGCATCGACTTCGAGCAAGCCGTCGAGGCTGAGGTTTTCTCCCATGAAGCCGAATGGCAGCGCCTCGTCGAAGAGGCTCACGCCGTGTTCGCTCCGCTGCTCTTGCCAGAACGCGTAGTGGGCCGCGGGGTAGGCATAGACCGCTTTGTTCACGCCGCCGTGCACGCTCGGATCTGCCTGCGCGTCGCCTGCCAAGCCAAGAGGCCCGGCCAGCACGGCGCCTGCCACGGGTGATTTTCCGATGGCCGACGACACCGTGCGGTGGCCGGCGCGCAACGGCCTCGGCGTACCGATGTTGACACTGCGCAAGATGACATTTGCCATCGGTGACGCTCGCTCAGCCGCGCATCAGCGCTTCGATCTC
>JAQGMQ010000320.1 GCA_028292305.1 Rhodoferax sp. | reverse complement strand
GCGCCCGCGTCCACTTCGACGGCGTTGCTGCCGAGGCTGCGCCATGAAGGCCACTCCTGCGCCACAAGACCCCCGCAGGCCGCGCGCGGTGGTCGAGCTTGCCGCCGGCTTCGGCCCCGGCATGCTGGCCGCCAAGCTGCTGGCGGACCTGGGCCATGCGGTCTACAAGATCGAGTCACCGGCGGGTGACCCACTGCGGGCGCAGGCCGCGGCGCGCGGTGAGACAACGACACTGTTCGACCTGATGTGCGGCAGCAAGTCCTCGGTGCGCATCGACCTGGCCGCGGCCCAGGCGCACGCAGCGCTGGCGCCTTTGCTGGCCCATGCCGACGTCGTGGTGGCCGATCTCGCGGGCTGGACGACGTTGCAGCGGCTCTTCGGCGCCGCCGGATTCAAGGCCCGTTTCGCGCACCTCACCTGCGCCGTGTGCACGCCTTTCGGGCTGGGCCATGCCTGGTCGGGATGGAAGGCAGGCGAAGAAGGTCTGCAGGCGTTGACCGGCATCATGTCCACCACCGGGCATCCGGGCCAACCGCCAACGCGGGTGTCCGGCGCCATCGTCACGCATGCGGCGGCCATGTATGCCGTGACATCGGTCCTGGCCGACCTGCGCGGCAAGGCCGCCGGTGGCCAGGGGGCCACGCTGGACCTGGCGATGTTCGACGCGGCCATCAGCCTGCTCACGGCCGCGCTGCCGGCGTATTTCCTGAGCGGCACCTCACCGCGTGGGCTGGGCAACCGCCACTCCATGGCCGCGCCGTGGAACACCTTCCGCTGCAGCGACGGCTGGGTGGTCATCTGCGCGGGCAACGAACCCACCTGGCAGCGCCTGGTCGCGGTGCTGGGGCGGCCCGATCTGGCCACCAATCCCGACTACGCCACGCAGGAAGCGCGGGTGCGCAACGTGGACCGGCTCGACGCCGAAGTGGACGTGTGGACCCGCGTTCGCAGCACCGCCGAGGTCGAGGCGGCGCTGGACGCGCAGGGTGTGCCGAGCGGCCCGATCCTGCCGCTGGACGAGGTGCTGCGCCACCCGCAATTCGCCGCGCGCGGGCTGATCCGGCGGGACGCCCTGGGTGCCATCGCCGGCGGTGTGTTTCACCGCAACGGCGCGCCACTGCCGGTGCGCCGCGGGCACGCGGCGCTGGGGGCGGGCACGGCGCCGTTGTTCCTCGACGTGCTAGGCATACGCCCCGAGGTCTATGACGACTGGCGGATGCACGGGCTGCTGGCCGAGCAGGACGAGGTACGCCATGCCGCTGCCGCTTGAAGGCATTCGTGTGCTCGATCTGGGCATCAGCACGGCCGGGCCCTACGCAGCGCGGTTCCTGGCGGATCTGGGCGCCGACGTGGTCAAGGTGGAACCGCTCGCCGGTGAAAACGCGCGCAGCCTGGGTCTTCGTTATGGCGATGCCGGTTATCTTTTCCACGTCAACAACTACAACAAACGCAGCCTGGTGCTGAAGGTGCAGGACCCGCGTGGCCGCCAGGCGTTTCTCGACCTCGTCGCGCAGAGCGACGTGGTCATCGAGAATTTCGCCGTGGGCACCATGGACGGCTGGGGCATCGGCTTCGAAGCCTGCCGCGCCGCCAACCCTTCCATCGTCTACTGCTCGGCCAAGGGTTTCGGCGAATCGGGTGTGCTGCGCAACAAGCGCGCATTCGACACCGTGGTGCAGGGCCTGGCCGGGCTGATGGACACGACCGGCAGTGGCGCGGATCCGCTCAAGGGCGGGCCTTCGGTGTGCGACCTGCTGACCGCGGCGGCGTCGGTCATGGCCACCGTCAGCGCCATCACGGACCGCGGGCCCGGCGAAAGCGTGTTCGTGGACACCGCGCTGTTCGACATGGGGGCGTGGTCGCTGGCCTGGCTTTGGCCGGTCATCGAAAGCGGCAACGTGGCTGCGGCGTCTCGCCTGGGCAACCGGCATCCGCATGCGGCGCCCTTCGGCAGCTTCGCCTGCAGCGATGGAGAGCTGTTCATCGCGGTCGAAGACCAGCCGGCGTGGGCCGCGCTGGCCGCCGTCATCGGCGCGGACGCGGGCTGGACCGAGCCCACGCGCAAAGCCCATGAGGGCGAGATCGACGACCGGCTGGCAGCCTGGCTCGGCCCGCTGCCGAAGTGGGATGCGTCTGCGCGGCTGCAGGCCATCGGAGTCGCCGCCACGCCGGTGCTGCTGCTGGAGGAGCTGAGCGCGCACCCGCTGATGACCGCCCGAACGCTGGTGACCGAGGTCGACCATCCGCAATTCGGCAAGGTGCCCCTGCTGCGTTCGCCACTGGCCGTGGCGGGCCACCACCGCCCGCCGATCCGCAAGCTCCAGCCGCCGCTCGGCCACGACACCGCCGAGGTGGTGGGCGGCCTGCCTGGTGGCGCGCACCGGCTGGCCACGTTGCGCGATGCCGGCGTGGTGGCGCCATGAACACGCCCACCGCGCTGCAGCAGCTCGCGGCCAGTGCCGTGCGCGCGCTGCCCGAGATCCCGGCGGAGGCACTGCATGCCGCGCGCCGCTGCCTGGTGGACTGGCTCGGTGTGGCGCTGGCGGGCCAGACGGCAACGCCGGTGCGCCTGTTGCGCCAGGCGCTCGGCGGGGCGGCCAGCCCGGACCTGCTGGGCGCACCGGCGCTGGCGGCCTATGCCGACGCCTGGGTG
>JAQGMQ010000303.1 GCA_028292305.1 Rhodoferax sp. | reverse complement strand
CGGATCGGTCAGGGTGACGCGGCAGGGCGAATTGTGGTTCGGGGGCCAGGACCACGACCGCATCGACGTGCTGGCGGAAAAGAAGTCCTACCAGCCGGGAGACACGGCCAAGTTCCAGGTGCGCATGCCGTTCCGCTTTGCCACCGCGCTGGTGGCGGTGGAACGCGAAGGCATCATCGAGACCCAGGTGATGCAGCTCAATGGGCAAGACCCGACCATCAGCCTGAAGGTGCAGGACAGCTGGGGGCCGAACGTCTATGTGAGTGTGCTGGCGCTGCGCGGCCGGTTGCGCGAGGTGCCCTGGTACAGCTTCTTCAGCTGGGGCTTCAAGGCGCCGCGCGAATGGTGGACGGCCTTCTGGTACGAGGGCCGCGAGTACGTGGCGCCCACCGCGCTGGTCGACCTGAGCAAGCCGGCGTTTCGCCTGGGCATGGCCGAGATTCGCGTCGGCACCAAGGCGCACCAGTTGGACGTGAAGGTCACGGCCGACAAGGCCAGCTACCCGGTGCGCGGCCAGGCCCGCGTGACCATCACCGCGAAGTTGCCCGATGGCAAACCCGCCGCTGGCGCCGAAGTGGCGCTGGCCGCCGTGGACCAGGCCCTGCTGGAGCTGATGCCCAACACCAGCTGGAATGTGCTCGACGCCATGCTGCAGCGCCGCGCCTGGGGCGTGCAGACGGCCACCGCGCAGATGGAAATCATCGGCCGCAGACATTTCGGCCGCAAGGCGGTGCCGGCAGGTGGCGGCGGTGGCCGCGGCAGCACGCGTGAGCTGCTCGACACGCTGCTGCTGTGGAACCCGAAGCTGGTGCTCGATGCCCAGGGCCAGGCGGTGGTGACCGTGCCGCTGAACGACGCCCTCACCACCTTCAGGATCGTGGCCGTGGCCGATGCGTCCGCCGGCTTGTTCGGCACCGGCCAGGCGAGTGTGCAGACCACGCAGGACCTGCAGATCATCAGTGGCCTGCCGCCGCTGGTGCGCGAAGACGACGAGTTCCGTGCGCAGATCACGCTGCGCAACACCACGCAGAAAGCCATGAAGGTACTGGCGTCGCCGCGTGCCACCTTGCTGACCCTGGAACCACAGACGGTGGACATCCCCGCCGGCGAAGCGCGTGAGGTGGCCTGGACGGTGACGGCTCCCGCGCAGTTGGCGCAGACACGCTCCGAGGCCATTCTTTGGGAGATCGAGGCCAAGGACACGTTGAGCGAAGCGCGCGACGGCCTGAAGGCGCGGCAGCGCATCATCCCCGCCGTACCGCTCACGGTGCAGCAGGCCACGCTGGTGCAGGTCGACGGCAGCTACAGCGTCGACGTCCTGCGGCCCGCCGACGCCCTGCCCGGCCGCGGCGGCCTGAAGATGTCGCTCGTGCCCAAACTGGCCGAGGGCCTGCCCGGTGTGCGCGACTGGTTCGCCAGCTACCCCTTCATCTGCCTGGAGCAGAAGACCAGCAAGTCGATCGGCCTGCGTGACGCCAAGCTGTGGCAGGGCGTGGTGGCGCAGCTGCCCACCTACCTCGACGCCGACGGGCTGGCCAACTACTTCCCGCCACGCGACGGCGAGGCCAACCGCGGCAGCGACATCCTCACGTCGTACATTCTCGCGGCGACGCATGAAGCCAGTGCGCTGCACCCCGAGTTCGCCTTGCCCGACGATGCCCGCGGTGCGATGGAGCGCGGCCTGGTCGCCTTCGTCGAGGGCCGCATCCAGCGCGAGTTCTGGAGCCCGCGCAAGGATCTGGACGTGCGCAAGCTGGCCGCGCTGGAGGCGCTGTCGCGTTATGGCAAGGCGCAGGGCCGCATGCTGGGCAGCATCACCATCGCGCCCAACCAGTGGCCAACGAGCGCGGTGATCGACTGGGTCAACATCCTGCAGCGCGTGGCCGATGCGCCGCAGCGCGAGCAACGCCTGGCCGAGGCGCGCCAGGTGTTGCGCGCGCGGCTCTCCTACCAGGGCACGAAGTTGATCTTCAGCACCGAACGCGACGACTACTGGTGGTGGCTCATGACCAATGGCGACGTGAACACCGCGCGCCTGATGCTGGCCGTGATGGACGACCCCGAATGGAAAGACGACATGGGCCGCCTGGCCAGCGGCTTCATCGGCCGACAGCAGGGCGGCGCCTGGCACACCACCACGGCCAACCTGTGGGGCGGGCTGGCGCTGGAGAAGTTCTCGGCCAAGTTCGAAGCCACGCCGGTCGCCGGCATGACCAAGGCCACGCTGGCCGCCGCCAATGCCGGCGTCGACTGGAGCAAGGTCGACCGCGTGAAGACCACCGACGCCGCGGGCGCAGCCAACGTCATCACCTGGTTCGGCGCACCGGCCGCGCCCGGCAACCTGCGCAACAACGGCATGTTCCTGCCCTGGACCGACGCCAAGGAAACACTCACCGTCACACAGCAGGGCGCGGGCAAGCCCTGGCTCACGCTGCAGTCGGTCGCAGCCATCGAACTCAAGGCACCGTTCGCCGCGGGCTACCAGCTGAAGAAGACCATCACCGCCGTGGAGCAGGCCGTGCCCGGCGTCTACACGCATGGCGACGTGCTGCGGGTGGCGATCGAGATCAACGCCTCGGCCGACATGAGCTGGGTGGTGGTGACCGACCCGATCCCCGGCGGCGCCACCATCCTCGGCAGCGGTCTGGGCCGCGATTCGCAGATCGCCACCACGGGCGAGAAACAAAGCGGCGCCGGCTGGCCCGCGTTCGAGGAGCGCAGCTTCGAAGCCTTCCGCAGCTACTACCAGTTCGTGCCCAAGGGCGTGTTGAAGATGGAATACACCGTGCGCCTGAACAACGTCGGCAGCTTTGCCATGCCGCCAAGCCGGGTCGAGGCGATGTACGCGCCCGAGATGTTTGGCGAGACGCCCAACGCCCGCGTCAAGGTGGTGGCCGCGAAGTAGCGCGCTGGCCCGAAACTGCTGAAAATCGACCCGCCAACACCTGTGGAGACCAACATGAAAGTCCAGGGCGCCTGCCATTGCGGCGACATCCATTTCGAAGCGGAGGTCGATCCCGCCAAAGTCAACCTTTGCAACTGCACCGACTGCCAGGTGCTCACCGGCTCGGGCTTCCGCGTTTCGGTCACGGTGCCGAGCGACACCTTCCAGCTGAACAGCGGCCTGCCAAGCATCTACATCAAGACCGGCGACAGCGGCACCCAGCGCGCCCACGCGTTCTGCCCACGCTGCGGCACCCCGGTTTACGCTTGCGCGGTGACGGAAAATCCGCCCAGCTACACCCTGCGCGTCGGCACATTGAAGCAGCGTGCCGAGCTGGCGCCGCAGACGCGCACCTGGTGCCGGTCGGCGCTGGACTGGGCGCAGGACGTGCGCACCGTGCCGGGGCGGCCGAAAGAGTAGCCGCGCAGCCGCAACCGCCACGACAAGGACATCACCATGTGCCGCAACATCCGCACCCTCTTCAACTTCGAACCACCTGCCACCGAACTCGAAATCCGTGACGCGTCGCTGCAATTCGTGCGCAAGCTCAGCGGCTTCAATGTGCCGTCCAAAGCCAACGAGGCGGCGTTCGACAAGGCGGTGCAGCAAGTGGCGGACAGCGCCCGGCAGCTGATCGCCGCACTGGTCACCTCGGCCGAGCCGAAGCACCGGGATGTGGAAGCGGAGAAGGCCAAGGCGCGGTCTGCGGCGCGGTTTGCACCTCGGTCATAAGGCATGGATCGCACCCGGTTACCGTCGATTTCATTCGTACGGAGAAAATGGCAGCGCCCCGTTGCCTTGTAGCCGCCACAACTCAGTCGTTTATGCCATTTCCCGCACCTGCCCGCCTATTGCTTCGAACTCCGCACCGTGACCCAGGTTTTGCCGTGCGCGCAACCGTGGCGCTGCTCCTCGTGGCTTGTTGTGCGTCGGCGCAGGCTCTTCCGAGCTTCGACGAGGTAAGGCGGGACTTCCACCCCAGCGACAGCCTGCTGCTCGACCGCGATGGCGAGGTGCTGCAGCGGCTGCGCACCGACCTCACGGTGCGGCGCGGCCAGTGGGTGGCGCTGGGCGACGTGTCGCCGGCGCTGCGCCACGCGATCCTGCTGAGTGAAGACAAGCGCTTCTACGAACACAGCGGTGTCGACTGGCGGGCGGTGTCCGCGGCGGCCTGGGGCAATTTGTGGAACCGCAAGACGCGCGGGGCTTCGACCATCACCATGCAGCTCGCCGGTCTGCTGGACGACGAGCTGCACATGGGCCCGGGCGGGCGGACCGTGACGCAGAAGATCGGCCAGACGCTGGCCGCACGCGAGCTGGAAGCGCGCTGGCGCAAGGACCAGATGCTCGAGGCCTACCTGAACCTGGTGCCATTGCGCGGCGAGATCGTGGGTATCGACGCGCTGAGCCGCAGCCTGTTCGGCAAGGCGGCGCATGGCCTGGACGAACGCGAGGCCGCCATCAGCGCGGCGCTGGTGCGTGGGCCGAACGCCAAGCCGGCGCTGATCGCCCGGCGCGCCTGCGAAGTGCTGCGCGTGATGCAGGCCGACCCCTCGGCGCGGCAGCCTGCCAAGGCGGTCGATTGCAGCGGGCTCGAGATGTTTGCCAGCGCCGCGGTGCAGCAGCGCGGGCTGAATGCCGGGGAAGGCATCGCGCCGCATCTGGCGCGGCAGCTGTTGCGTGCCGACCCCGAAGAGGCCGGCAGCCGGCCGCCGCAGAGCCTCCGCACCACCTTGCGGGCACCGCTGCAGCGCGCGGCCGTGGACACCTTGCGCCAGCAGCTGCGCGAGCTGCAGGGCCGCCATGTGCAAGACGGCGCGGTGGTGGTGCTCGACAACGCCAGCGGCGACGTGCTGGCCTGGGTCGGGTCGTCGGGCGAACTCAGCGCCGCGGCCGAGGTCGATGGCGTGCTGGCGCTGCGCCAGCCTGGCTCCACGCTCAAACCGTTTTTGTACGCCGAGGCGATCGCCGAGCGGCGGCTCACCGCGGCCTCGCTGCTGGAAGACTCCGAGGCCCAGATCGCCACGGCCAGCGGCCTCTATATTCCGCAGAATTACGACCGGCATTTCAAGGGCTGGGTGTCGGTGCGCACGGCACTGGCCTCGTCACTCAACGTGCCGGCAGTGCGCACGCTGGTGATGGTGTCGCCCGACGCGTTCCAGCGCCAGCTCAAGGCCGTGGGCCTGCCGCTGAAGGAAGGTGGCGACTATTACGGCTACAGCCTGGCCTTGGGCAGCGCGGAGGTGTCGCTGCTGAACCTGACCAACGCCTACCGCACGCTGGCCAATGCCGGGCGCTTCAGCCCCACGCGCTTGCTGGCGGCGGGCGGCAGGCCGCGACCCGACGCCGAGCAGGCCATCGACGTGCGCGCGGCCTTCATCGTCGGCGACATCCTGTCGGACCCGAACGCACGCGCCCTGACGTTCGGGCCGGACAGCGTGCTCGGCACCCGCTTCTGGACGGCGGTGAAGACCGGCACCAGCAAGGACATGCGCGACAACTGGGCCATCGGCTGGTCGCAGCGCTACACGGTGGGCGTATGGGTGGGCAACGCGGCCGGCGCGCCGATGTGGGACGTGAGTGGCACCAGCGGTGCGGCGCCGGTCTGGGCGGCGCTGATGCAGCAGCTGCACCGCGCCGAGCCGAGCCGCGTGCCCAAGGCCCCGCCCGGTGTGGTGCGCGAACCCACGCAGTTCGGTGACCAGCTGGAGGCGGCACGCGACGAGTGGTTCATCGACGGCACGCAGCAGGCCGTGTTCGCCGTCGACCAGGCCACGCCCGCCGCTTCCGATCAGAGCGGCAGCGGTGCCAAGGACGCAAAGGACGCCACTGACCCAAAAGACCCGAAGGACGCCAAAGCCGTGCCAGGCCTGAGCACCATCAACCTGGCCGCTTCGCGCATCACTGCGCCCGCACCGGGCACGATCATCGCGCTGGACCCCGACATTCCACCCCGCCACCAGCGGCTGCGCTTCCTGGCCGAGGGGGCGGACCCACGCTGGCGTCTCGATGGCAAGCCGCTGGGCCGTGGCGCCGAGCTCAGCTGGCTGCCCTGGCCGGGGCGGCACAAGGTGCAACTGGTGGATGCGCGCGGCACGACGCTCGATGAAATCCAGATCGAGGTACGCGGCGCAGGGGTCAAGGCGGCTTCCGCCAGGCCGGCACGCTGAGCCGGCGGCCTTGGCCTGGGCGCCACCTGAAATAATTTCGGCAGCCTTTAAAGTTATTCAAAACCCGCGTTGAAACAATTGGTTAGCATCGGCCCACTTCCAAGCCCCCAAGGAGACCGTTTGTGCCCGTGATCACCAATATCGAAGACCTGCGCGTTCTGGCCAAAAAGCGGGTGCCCCGCATGTTCTACGACTACGCCGACTCCGGCTCGTGGACCGAGAGCACCTACCGCGCCAACACCTCGGACTTCCAGAAGATCAAGCTGCGCCAACGCGTGGCGGTGAACATGGTGAACCGCAGCACGGCCTCGACGATGATCGGCCAGCCCGTGGCCATGCCGGTGGCGATTGCGCCCACGGGCCTGACCGGCATGCAGCATGCCGACGGCGAGATTCTGGCGGCGCAGGCGGCCGAGAAATTCGGCGTGCCGTTCACGCTGTCGACCATGAGCATCTGCTCGATCGAAGACATCGCGGCCAACACCACGGCGCCGTTCTGGTTTCAGCTGTACGTGATGCGCGACCGCGGCTTCATCGAGCGCCTGATCGAGCGCGCCAAGGTGGCCAGGTGCGGCGCACTGGTGTTGACGCTCGATCTGCAGATCCTGGGCCAGCGCCACAAGGACATCAAGAACGGCCTGACCGCACCGCCGAAGCTCACCATCCCCAACCTCATCAACCTGGCCACCAAGCCGCGCTGGTGCCTGGGCATGCTGGGCACGCAACGCCGACAGTTCGGCAACATCGTCGGCCATGTCACGGGCGTGGACAACATGGGTTCGCTGTCGGAATGGACGGCCAAGCAGTTCGACCCGGCGCTGAACTGGGGCGACGTGGAATGGATCAAGAAGCGCTGGGGCGGCAAGCTGATCATCAAGGGCATCCAGGATGTGGAAGACGCGCAGCTGGCCGTCAACAGCGGTGCCGACGCGCTGATCGTGTCGAACCACGGCGGGCGCCAGCTCGATGGTGCCGATTCGAGCATCCAGGCGCTGCCGGCCATCGTCGACGCGGTGGGCGACAGGATCGAGGTGCACATGGACGGCGGCATCCGCTCGGGCCAGGACGTCCTGAAGGCGGTGGCACTCGGGGCGAAGTCCACGATGATCGGCCGCGCTTTCCTGTACGGGCTGGGCGCGATGGGCGGGCCGGGCGTGACCCTCGCGCTGGAGGTGATCCACCGCGAACTGGACCTGACCATGGCCTTCTGCTGCCGCAACACGATCCCGATGATCGACCAATCCCTGCTGTTGCCGGGCAGCT
>JAQGMQ010000278.1 GCA_028292305.1 Rhodoferax sp. | reverse complement strand
CCCGCACCTCGTCCGCCGACGGGTCGGGGATGAAGCAGGACTCGATCGACACGCCGGCCACGCCCAGAGCCTGGGCCTTGTCCAGGAAATCATGCATGCCGATGCGGGTGCCGGGGTCTTGTTCGATGCCGGGGTAGATCTCTCCGAAGTAGCGGTGGTAGCTGTAGGAATCGATGGCAATTTTCATGAAACGGGGTCCGGATGGCTTGGGCGGCACTGGCACAGACGAGGCCGGTGCTGCAACATTTGGACAAGCGTACCAATTGGTTTTCTATTCCATTTAGCGGGTAAACCCTAGTTTTTTGAGCATTTCGGTACGTCGATTCCAACTGAAACCCGATTTCAGTTGGTACTGGGCTGAAGTAGGATTGACCCTTGCGCCGTGCCGCTCCCGGCCCGTCGCACCCCATACGGAACACAAAGGAACCCCCCATGGCTTCGGTCCGCGATCGCGCCCTGTCCATCGTCGAGCTGCTGGCGCACCACGTGCGCGGCCTACCGATGTCCGAGATTGCCGACACCCTCGGCATCCCGCGCACGGCCGCCCACCGCCTGCTTGCCGACCTCAAGGAAACCGGTTATGCCAAGCAGGACCCCGGCACATCGCAGTACACCCTGACCGTCAAGCTGGCCTCGTTGGGCCTGGCCTACCTGGCCGCCACCGGCATCACCGACGCGGCCCAGCCGTTGCTCGACGAGCTGGCCGAAAGCTGCGGCGAGCTGGTGCGGCTGACCATCGTCGAAGGCAACCAGCTGATCTTCGTGGCCAAGGCCCAGGGCGCCCGGCGCGGCCTGCGCTACGACCCCGACAACGGCCATGACATCTACCTGCCGGCCACCGCCAACGGTCTGTGCTGGCTGGCTTCGGTGAGCGAGGAACGCGCGCTGGAACTCGTCGCCCTGCACGGCCTGGACCGCGCCAAGGACTACGGCCCCGGCGCGCCGCGCACGCTGCGCCAGCTGATGGACCAGGTCGAGGCCACGCGCCAGCGCGGCTACGCCATGGCCTTCGACATCTACGAGGCCGGCACCAGCGCCATGGCCACCGTGGTGCGCCTGGCCGGCAGCCAGGAAGTGATCGGCAGCGTCAGCATCGCCGGCCCCACCACCCGCATGACGCAGGAGCGCATGGAAGCCATGGCGCCGGCGCTGCAGGCCTGCGCCGAGGCGCTGGCGTTGGCGAGCAAGGGGTCGCCGATGTTTTCCAGGCGGTAGACGTGGGACTGGCGGGCGCCGGGCAAAACGCCGGCGACCGGGCCGTTGGCGCACCTCGGGGCCATCCACCGCAGCGACCGATTCACAACCCGGCAAGGAGCACCTGTGCGGCTTGAAGATCTGAAAATGTTCACCAGCATCGTCAAGGCCGGTTCGCTGCATGGCGCGGCACAGGGCGCCGGCATCACGCAGTCGGCGATGACCAAGGCCGTGCAGCGGCTGGAGCTTGAATTCGGCGTGCAGCTGCTGAACCGGTCACGCCGCGGCATCGAGCTGACCGCCGCCGGGCAGGCACTCACCGCGCGAACCATGCAGCTCGAGATGTCGGTCGACGATCTGCGCACCGAGATGCTGGCCATCAAGTCGGCCGAAAGCGGCCTGGTGCGCATCGGCACGATTCCCGCCGTTCTGGAAAGCACGCTGATCCCGGTGCTGGCCACCTGCCGGCAACGCAAGCCGGACATTCACTTTCAGGTGCGGGCGCAAACCTCGGCGCAGCTGATCGCCCAACTGCAGGCGGGCGAGCTGGACCTGGCCATCTGCCTCGCCCCCGAATCGATTCCCGAAGAGGTGCAGGCCGAACACATCGCGCTGCTGCGCCACCACATCGTCTGCCGCCGAGGACATCCGATGGCCGACGGCGGCAACCTGGAGATGCTCTCCCGGGCCGACTGGCTGCTGCCGCCACAGGACGTGGCCATTCGCCTGTCGATCCAGGGGTTCTTCGCCAAGGCGGGTTTTCCACTGCCGAGACCGTGCATCGAGGCCGACGGATCGCAAGCCTGGTACGCGGAGCTGCTGCGCCAGACCGACATGGTGACCATCTTCACCGAACTGATGCTGTCGCGGCACCGCCAGCACCTGCAGGCGCTGCCGTTTGCCGCGATCCCGCTGACCCGCGACCTGCACATCTTCTACCGCCGCGCGGCCTATATGTCGCCCTCGGTGCAGGAAGTCCGGCAGCTGGTCAAGCAACACGCCGCCGCGGCCAGACACTGAGCGCGCGGGCAGCTTCGATGCGGGGAGTGATTCCCCTCGGGAATCAATATGCGCCGCGGGTTCTCGCCACCCGTCGCCATAATTTTCCTCTTTACCGAGACACCCAATGAAGCTTTCCAATCGATCCGCCTGGCGCAAGCTGGCGATGTCCGCGGGGTTGTGCCTGAGCCTGCTGGCGCAAGGCGCCCACGCCGCACCCGACACCTGGCCTTCGCGCCCGATCAAACTGATCGTGCCCTTCGCCGCCGGCGGTGCCACCGACATCGTGGCCCGGCTGCTGGCCGAGCAACTCGGGCGGAAACTGGGTCAGCCGGTGGTCGTGCTCGACGTGCCGGGAGCCGGCGGCATCATCGGTGCGGAGCAGGTGGTGCGGGCCGCGCCCGACGGCTATACCTTCGGCCACATGAGCGCCGCACCGACCGTCATCCTGCCTCTGCTGCAACCCAAGATGCCGTATGACGCGGCGCGTGACCTGGTGCCGGTCAGCCTGGTCCAGATCACCGAGCAGATCCTGGTGGCCAACCCCAAATTCGGCCCGTCGAACATCCAGCAGCTGGTCGCTCTGGCCAAGTCGAAATCCGAAGGGGTGAGTTATGCGCACACCGGTGTCGGCACCTCGAACCACCTGGCCGGCGTGACCCTGGACACCATGGCCGGCATCAAGCTGCTGAACGTGATCTACAAGGGCGAAGGCCCGATGATGACCGACCTGATGGCCGGCCACGTCGACACTGGCATCATCTCGATCGCCGCGGCACTGCCTTACATTCAGAGCGGCAAGCTGAAGCCGATCGCGTCGCTGGGCGAGCGGCGCGCGACCCTCATGCCCGACCTCCCCACGGTGGCCGAAGCCGGCTACCCGGGCTTCAACGTGGGCAACTCCTTCATGGGTGTGCACGCGCCGCCGGGCACGCCGCCGGCCATCGTGCGCAAGCTGTCGCAGACCATCGCCGAGGTCCTGCAGGACCCCGCGTTCCGCAAGGAGCTCATCGAACGCGGCGGCGCGCCGATTAGCACCTCGCCGGAAGCCTATGCGGCGTGGCTGCAGGAGGAGCGGGACCGCACGGCAAAAGCCATCCGCCTCGGCAATGTGAAATATGAATAAGCGCGGTCATTGCGGGGACCCTCGTGCGAAGCGCAAGGCCCGGGCGCCGGTGCGAGGCGTCGCGTCAAACACAGGGGCTGGTGGCGCATGAAGAACATCGACGCCAACCACATCAAGCAGCGCTGGCATGCACGCGACAAGACCCTGAACGGCTGGCTGATGAGTCCGGCGCCGTTCGTGGCCGAGCTCATGGCGAATGCCGGTTACGACACAGTCACGGTGGATCTGCAACACGGGCTGCACGACTACGCGTCCGCCGTGGCCTGCCTGCAGGCGATGCAGGCCCACGGCGCCACCGTCTTCGCGCGCGTGCCCAGCAACGAGGTGAGCATCATCGGCAAGCTGCTTGATGCCGGCGTCGTCGGCATCATCTGCCCGATGGTCAACAGCGCCGCCGACGCCAAGAAGCTGGTCGATGCCTGCCGCTATCCACCGTGGGGGGAACGCAGCTTCGGCCCCACCCGGGCCATGCTGCACGCTGGCGTCGCGAGCTATGTGGAACGGGCGAACGAAGAGGTCATCGTGCTGGTCATGATCGAGACCCGCGAGGCGGTGGAAAACGTGGAACAGATCGTTGCCACGCCGGGCCTGGACGGTGTGTACATCGGCCCCAGCGATCTGGGTCTGTCGCTGGGCTTCGGCACCGGACTCGACCGGCAGGAGCCCGAGATGCTGCGCGCCATTGAACGCATTCTCGAGGTTGCGCACCGCGGTGGAAAGTACGCAGGCATTCACACCGGCGGCGCCGACTATGCCGCGCGGATGCTGGCGCAGGGCTTCGACTTTGCCACGCTGCCGAGCGACGCGACGATGCTGCAGACCACGGCGCGGGCGTTGGTCTCGGCCGCCAGAGCCAGCCTTCAAAAAGCCGCCGAGCGGCAATGAAATGCGGGGCGGTCGGGTCGACGGTGCAAGCCGCCGTCGGCACCGCGGACCGGGGGTGGGCAACACCAAGGGCTATAGCTGCGTAACCGACAAAGCTTATGCTGAATACATATTGGACCGCCGGGGTCCAAAAGCGCAAACTGGCGACCACAAGAGCCCAGTGACACGCTGTGCCACGTGCACCGGCATGGTGGCGTGCCACTGCCATGCAGAGCCCTGGTGCCCGTGCGCCCAGTTCGCGTCGCAAGATAACGGACGGGCCAACCAACGGGTCTGCTCGGTAGAACTATTTTGACAAGCCACTCCATCCCAAAAAAATGAAAACCGCCTTCCACCTGCATGCGGTGCGCAACCATTTCCAGGCGCCCTATCCCAGCCTCGCCGAGCAGGCCGCGGTCTTCGACTGGGTCGCGGCCACGGGTTTCGACGGCGTCGACGTGTCCGACAGCTGGGGCTTCGGTGAAGTCACCCGGGACGACGCCGCCGCCACTGTGGCGCTGTTGCAAGACCGAGGCCTGGCGCTGGCCACGGTGAGTTGCATGAGCAAGACCCTGTGCCACCCCGAACTGGGCGAACGGCATTTCAAGCAGGTGCAGCGCGGCTTGGAGGTGGCTGCGTGGTATGGCTGCCGGCTGGTGAATCTGGCGCTGGCCATTCCCCGCACGCCGGGGGTCGCGCCGGTGCAAGGCGAAGCGCATTCGCCGGGCGGAAGCCGCGCCGCGAGCGACGCCGATTTCGCGCTGACCGCGCAGCGCCTGCGCCTGTTGGCCGCAATGGCGGTAGACCAGGGCATCGCCTTGAGTGTCGAGCTGCACGACCGCAGCCTGGCCGACACCAGCCACAGCCTGCTGCGCCTGCTGGACGCGGCCGACCACGCCAGCCTGTTTGCGAATCCGGACCTGTGCAACGGCTACCGCGCCTACGATGTGCCGCCAGAGACCTGGCAACAGGCGTTGTTGAACCTGGCCCCGCGCGCCAACCTCTGGCATATCAACAACATGAACCGCGTGCACTTCGCCGACATCCAACGCGCGGCCTTCGTCGAACGCACGCTGGGCGAAGGCGACATCGACTATGTGTGGGCCTTGAACCGCATGCGCGAGGCCGGGTTCGATGGTTGGGTCGTCATCGAATACAAGGGCGGCGGCGACGCCTTCGAAACCCTGCGCGCGGGCCTCGATTATTTTCGCCGCATCACCGCCCAGCCCGCATTCGCAAGGCTCGGCCGCTGACGTCTCACCACGGCTTCGCCGTCCACTTCACAGAGAATTTCATGTCACTCACCAGACGCCATTTCGTCGGCGCGACCTTGGCCGCCTGCGCCGCCGCCCCGTTCGCCGCACGCAGCGAAACCTTCCCGTCCCGGCCGGGACGCATCATCGTGCCGTTTCCCCCGGGC
>JAQGMQ010000951.1 GCA_028292305.1 Rhodoferax sp. | reverse complement strand
ATAAGGCGGATGCGCTGAGTGCAGGTGCAGGCCTGCTGAATTTTTATTACCCATCGGCGGCGGCTTCCGGCAGCCAGCAAAGCAGCGGGGTGGTTTACAATCCCAAGCCCTATTCGGTGATCAACTTCGAGCCTTCCCCGCTGAACCGGGTAGTAGAGCAGGGTGCCCCGGGAACCGACTGGCAGCCGGTAGCCGGCAGTACGGCCGGTCATACTGTAAAAATGGCATATACCACCAACGATCAAAGCAGCACCTTCAGCACAACACCGGGCAGCAGCAACACGGGCAGCCGTATAGCAGCGCTGTACCAGGTAAGCATCAATGCCAACCAGAGCCGTACCCTGTCCGCAAGCGGAACTTATCAGTCGGGGCAGCTATTTGTAACCATAGCTAAAGATGAGAACTGGAATCCGTCTGCAGATGGCTGTACCAACACAGCCGAGGAGTATAAAGATAAAGAAGGCCATGTAGTGCTTAAAAGAACCTATAACCTGAATAAGCTTACCAATAAAATAGAGGAATTATCCACCTATTATGTATATGATGACCTGGGCAACCTGGCCTTCGTATTGCCTCCGGCTGCCAACCCCGATGCAGGACTCAGCAGTGCGGGTAACCAGGCCACGCTAAATGCGTTTTGCTACCAGTATCGTTATGACGAGCGAAACCGGATGACGGGCAAAAAACTACCCGGCAAGACCTGGGAGTATTTCGTTTACAATAAGCGTGATCAGGTAGTAGCGACACAGGACAGTAGCCTGCGTAATGCACAGCAGTGGATGGTCAGCAAGTATGATGCTTTGGGCCGGGTGATCCTGACAGGTGTTTTCCAAAAAACGAATTTCAGCGCGGCCGCCTTCCGCGACAGCGTGTATGCCCACGATCAGTGGGATGTCCGGAACAGTGGTACAGGGTCGGGCTATACCATCAATAGTTATCCGGCAACTCTTACTACCACCTACAGTATCAATTTCTATGACAATTATGATAATATCCCCAACTGGGTAACGGATTATGCGTATGCTCAAGGGTCTAAGATGACCACGGGACTGCTTACCTTGTCTAAGACACTGATCGTGAATACCCCCTCTACAAGACTGCTGCAGGTTAATTACTACGATGATAATGGAAGAGGGATTAAAACGTTCAAACAGCATTAACTGGGCGGTGTGCAAAGCATCTATAATTATGATGAGCAAACAACCAGTTATAACTTTACTGATCAGCCCACTTTAACGACCCGCAAACATTATATCAAAAACTCAGGCGGTACGGCGGCAACCCTGATGCTGACTTCCAGCGACAGCCTGACCTATGACCATATAGGGCGCAGCCGGGAGCACTGGAACAGGCTGACCAACGGGGTGCTCACGGCAGGCACCAAGACCTTATTGTCCCAGCAGGAATATAATGAAGTGGGCCAGTTGTACCGTAAAAAGCTGCACAGTACGAACAGCGGCAGTACGTTTTATCAAACTGTGCTGTACCAATCCAATGAACGGGGTTGGCTGGTAACAGACAGCGCGCAGCTGTTTACCCAACAGCTTAGCTATAATACAGGAGCTGTGCCGCAGTATAACGGCAATATCTCGGCGCAGAATTGGGTAACCAACGGAGGAGCGGTTAAAAGCGCCAATTATACCTATGACAAGCTCAACCGCCTGCTATCGGGGAACACCAATGATGGCTTTGGGGAAAGAGCGATTACTTATGACCTGATGGGTAACCTGAAAACGCTGTCCCGTTACCAGGGAGGGGTATTGATAGACAGTCTGAATTATCACTATCCGAACGGGGGGTTGAGTAACCAGGCCGACACGATCCGGGATCTTTCGGGCAGTGCTTTAGGCGCGCCGATAACGGCAATGGCTTATACTTATACTGGCGACGGTTTAACCAAGCGGGACGGGCGCAATGGCAATAATATCGCGTACAACCAGTTGGACTTACCCCAGACGGTCACCGGCAATGATAATATCACCTATTATTACAATGCAGCAGGCATAAAGACCGCTAAAGTCTCGGTGGTGGGTGCTATTACGACCAAAACCGATTACATTGACGGCATCCAGTATACAACCACTAACACCGGCGCGCCGGTGTTAGACCTGATCCAGACAGCGGAGGGCAGGGCCAGGCTTTCAGGCACCAGCTTTGATTATCAGTACGACCTGACCGACCATCTGGGCAATTCCAGGGTCACCTTTTCTGCATCTGGTGCATCTGCAGCTTTAGTGCAGAACAACGATTACTATCCGTTTGGCATGGTGAGCAACGGATTTGTAAGCGGAACAAAAAATGAATATCTTTATAACAAGAAGGAGTTACAGGAAGAAACCGGCATGTATGATTATGGCGCAAGGTTCTATGATCCGGTAATAGGGAGAATGACCACTGTAGACAGGTTTGCAGAGAAATATATGGGTAATTCTCCTTATCAATATGGTGCTAATAATCCTATTTTAAATATTGACATGAATGGGGATTCGATAAGAACAGTAGGAAGTGCAACAGCCACTG
>JAQGMQ010000187.1 GCA_028292305.1 Rhodoferax sp. | reverse complement strand
ACTCGCCTGCGGCTCAAACAACGCCAGCCCTGATCCGCCAAACCCTCCGCTCCTCGGCGCATTTAGAGGGGGTGGGGAGGGGTCCGGGTGCCGAAAAACCGGACGCGTCGCTGCGCTCGCTACCCCGGTATTGCTCCCTCTCCCGCACGCGGGCGAGGGGACAAGACAGGGGTGCGGATCACGGCCGCCGCGGCTGTTGGCTGTCCGGCTGTTGCCCAGCGCAGCGACGGCGGTATTTGTCCCCGGAGCCCCACCCGTCCTGGCTGGGCCTGCGATGGTGGGTGTCGGCGGGATCAGGGCTGGCGTTGTTTGAGCCGCAGGCGAGTTTAGGCAGGCCCCCGCCGACACCCGCCAGCGCAGGTTTGCCCGCAGCGCAGCGCAGGGTCCCGGACTGCGGGTCGCGTTTTCTTCCGTCGGCTTCTTTTGGCGAAGCAAAAGAAGGTGACTCGCCGCCGGGCGACTCCCGGCCAGCGACCCAAGTCAACGTCACATGACTTCACAGGTTGAACGAGCCAGCGAAGCTTCGGTTCCCGCAACCCAGCCCACAGCGCCCCAAATCACCCCTTCGCCAACTCTGCCTCGATCGCCTCGACCAGCCGCGGATCATCGGCGGTCACATCCGGCGCAAACCGCGCCACGACCTCACCAGACCGCCCGACCAGAAACTTCTCGAAATTCCACAACACGTCGGCAGGCTGCCCCATCGGAATGCCATACCCCTTCAGCCGTTCGCGAAACGGGCCGTCGCCGATCGCCTTGGGCTGTGCCTCGGTCAAGGCCTCATACAGCGGATGCCGGTTCTCACCCACCACCGAAATCTTCGAGAACATCGGGAAATCCACACCGTAGGTGAGCGAGCAGAACTCGGTGATCTCGGCCTCGGTGCCTGGCTCCTGGCCCTTGAAGTCGTTGGCCGGAAAACCCAGCACTTCGAGCCCCTGGGCGCGCTTGTCTTTGTACAGTTTTTCAAGGCCTTCGTATTGCGGTGTCAGGCCGCATTTGGAGGCCACGTTGACGACCAGCAGAACCTTGCCGCTGTAGCTGGCCAGGGTGTCCGCGCTGCCGTCGATGCGGTTCACGGAGATGGGGTAGATGGAGTTCAAGGGAGGGTCCTTAAAAATGTCAGCAGAGAAGTCGATTGCACTCAACGCGGCGCGAGCCGGATGGCGCCGTCCAGCCGGATCACTTCGCCATTGAGCATCTCGTTTTCGATGATGTGTTTGGCCAGCTTGGCATAGTCTTCCGGCGTGCCCAGCCGCGACGGAAACGGCACGCCAGCAGCCAGTGCGTCCTGCACTTCCTGCGGCATGCCGAACAACATCGGCGTGCCGAAGATGCCGGGCGCGATCGTCATGTTGCGGATGCCCGAGCGGGCCAGGTCGCGGGCGATCGGCAAGGTCATGCCGACGACGCCGCCCTTCGATGCGGCGTAGGCGGCCTGGCCGATTTGCCCGTCATAGGCCGCCACAGAGGCGGTGGAGATCAGCACGCCGCGTTCACCCGTGGCTTCCGGTTCGTTCCTGGCCATGGCTTCGGCGGCCAGGCGGATCATGTTGAAGCTGCCGATCAGGTTGACCGTGATGGTCTTGCTGAAGACAGCCAACCCATGCGCGCCGTTCTTGCCCACCGTCTTCTCGGCGGGCGCAATGCCCGCGCAGTTGACCAAGCCCATCAGTTTGCCCAGCGACACGGCCTTGGCCACCACGGCCTGGCCGTCGGCTTCCTGGCTCACGTCGCAACGCACGAAGGCGCCGCCGATCTGCTGCGCCACGGCCTCGCCCTTGTCGGCCTGCATGTCGGCGATGACCACGGTGGCGCCGTTGGCGGCCAGCATGCGCGCCGTGCCTTCGCCCAGACCCGATGCGCCGCCGGTGACGATGAATACCTTGCCTGCGATGTCCATGTTGTTTGCTCCTTGATGTTGGTTTGCGGTTGAGTTGACGTTGACGTAAACGTCAATTATGGCCGAGGCAACACAACGGCGTGCGGCTAGCGTTTGCCCGCGCTGTGCTCAAGCGCAAACCGCAGCAGTGCCGCACTGCTGTCCAGCCCGAAGCGCTGCCGGATGTTGGCGCGGTGCGCGTCCACCGTGCGCGGGTCGATGCCGAGCTGGCGCGCGATCTCCTTGCTGGTCAGCCCCTGGCCCACCAGCCCCAACACCTCGGACTCGCGGGCCGTGAGCGACGGCTGTTGCTGGCGCCGGTCGAGCGCACGTTTCAGCCCGGCCGGGTAATGCGTCGCGCCGCGCATCACGGCTTCGATGGCCTGCACCAGCTCGGCGGCTTCCGACTCTTTGACCACGAAGCCCTGCGCGCCCGCATCGAAGGCCTGCAGCATGTGTTCCTCTTGCGTGGATGCGGTGAACACCACGTAGCGGATGTCGGGCTGGCGCTGGCTCAGCGCGTGGATCAGCGCGATGCCGCTGGTGGGCTTCATCTGCAGGTCGGTCACCACGATGTCGGGCTGGGTGTCGGCCGCGTGGGCCAGCGCCTCTTCGGCGTTGCGGGCTTCGGCCACCACTTCGATCGGCAGGCCGAACGCGGCCAGCAGGCTGATCAGGCTGTGCCGCACCACGGGGTGGTCGTCCACGATCAGCAGGCGGATGGGGGTGGGGAGGAAGGCGATGCGCTCACGGTTTCAGGGCGGAAGGTGGAAGCCAGACTGTAAGCTGCGTCGCCCCCGGCGCGGACTCGAGCATGAAGCGCCCGCCCAGCATTTCGATGCGTTCGCGCATGTTGGTGAGGCCGAGGCCGGCGCGCACCTCGCGCAAGGTTTCGGTCACGTCGAAGCCGTGGCCATCGTCGCGCAGCAACAGCGTCAGGCCGGCCGGGCTGTGCAGCAGTTGCAGCCACACCTGGCGCGCGCCGGCGTGTTTTTCCACATTGCCGAGCGCCTCCTGGGCCACGCGGAACATGGCCGTGGCCACCGCCTCGGGGATGCGCGGCAACGTGTCGACCTGCACATGCACGTCGACGCCGGTGCGCGCGCCGAACTCGCCGGCGGTCTGGTCGAGCGCGCTGGCCAGGCCCAGGTCATCGAGCAGGGTGGGGCGCAGGTCGTGCGAGATGCGGCGCACGTCGCGCATCACGCCCTGCACCAGGCCGATGCCATGGCGCAGGGTCTGGGGCGCGTTGGCATTGCCGCGCTCCACCTGCAGCAGGGCCGATTCACAGACAAACTTCACCGACAGCAGCAGCTGGCTGATGCCGTCGTGCAGCTCGCGGGCCACGCGTGAGCGTTCGTCTTCCTGCGAATGCACCACCTTTTGCGCCATGGCGCGCAGCTTGCCGTCGGCCGCGCGTTGCTCGACCAGGTTCAGCGCCAGGCCACCGGCCGCCACCAGCAGCAACGCCGCCGAAGCGATGAACAGGATCTGGTTGCGCGTGCTGCGCACCGCCGCCGCGGTCGATTGTGTGATCAACGCCTGGGCTTCCTGCAGGTGGTCCATGTAGAGGCCGGTGCCGATCACCCAGCCCCATTCGGGTACCAGCTCGACATAGCCGAGCTTGCGTTCCTCGCGGCCGGTGGACGGCCGGTTCCACAGGTAGTCGACGAAGCCGCCGCCGTCCTGCGCGGTGCGCACCAGCTGCTGGATCATGGTGGCGCCGTTGCTGTCGCGCCGTGCCCACTGGCTGTGGCCCTCGAGCTCGGCCAGCCGCGGGTGCATCAGGCTGTTGCCCTGCAGGTCGTAGACGAAGAAGTAGTTGTCGTTGCCGAAGTCCATGCGGCGCAGCAGCTCCAGAGCCTCGGTGCGCGTGGCCGGGTCGCCGTGTTGCGGCCCGGTCTTTTCATAGAGATGCGAGACGGCGCGGCGGCCCACCTGCACGAAGTGCTGCAGCTCGTCCTTGCGGGCCTGCAGCAGGATCGGCTGCATGGCGGCCATCTGCGCCTGGGCAAGTTGCTCGGACTGCTGGCGCACGACCCACACCACGGCCCACACCGCCAGCAGCAAAGGCACGACGGCCAGCAGCAGCACCATCGACCTTAA
>JAQGMQ010000180.1 GCA_028292305.1 Rhodoferax sp. | reverse complement strand
CACGCGGGAGAGGGAGTAATACCGACGGTAGCCAGCGCAGCGAAGCGTCCGGTATTCGGCACCCGGACCCCTCCCCACCCCCCTCTAAATGCGCCGAGGAGCGGAGGGTTTGGCGGAACAGGGCTGGCGTTGTTTGCGCCGCAGGCGAGTTTAGCCAGACCCCGCCAAACGCGACCGCAGGCTCCCGCAGCGAAGCGCAGGGCGCAGTTAGTGGGGGCGGCATCGATGGGGCCCGTTTCTTGTGCGTACAAGAAAGGGGTCTCGCCAGCCGGTGTGACTACCGGCCAGCAGCGTCAACGAACGCTGACAATCAACCAGACTTGACGACCTGAACCAGTCCCTTCGACAAGCACAGGGCGAACGGAAGAAAAGCCCGCAACCTGCTCAGCGCCGCCCAGCCAGGCATTAGATCGAATCTTACCCACCCACCCGCACCTCACCGCTCGATCGTCTTGTTCCACCGCGCATTCCATGCCGGCCGGTTCGCATTGATGCTGTCCCAATCAATCGTCACCGCGTTCTTCATCCACTTGTTGATCTCGGCCACCTGGGCCGCGCCTTCGCCTACGGCCGGGGCCTTCGGGTTGGTGGGGATCTGGCTGCCGAACTGCAGCACGTTGGCCTGGGCCAGCGGGCTCAGCAGGAACTCGGCGAGCTTTTGCGACAGCTCGGGTTCGCTGTTGTTGGCGATGACGCACTGGCCGACCATCAGCACCACCGAGCCTTCTTTCGGCTGCGCGTATTCGACGGGGATGCCCTTGGTTTTGAGCGCGGCCACGGCGGTGGGGGTCAATGGGAACAGGGCCGCCTCGCCGGTCTGCACCATCTCCGAAATCTTGGCCGAGCTGGGGATGTACTCGAGCACGTTCGGGCCGATGCTGGTGGGCCAGGCCTTGAAACCGGGCTCCACATTCTTGTCGTTGCCGCCCTGGATGCGGTTGAACATCAGGAAGCCGTGCAGGCCGAACGACGAGGACGACATCGACTGGAAGACCACCTTGCCCTTGAACTTCGGGTCGGCCATGTCCATCCAAGAGGTGGGCGGCGCCCAGCCCTTTTCCTTGAACATCTTGGTGTTGTAGGCCAGGCCCGTCATGCCCAGGCTCACGCCGCTGGCCATGTCGTCCTTGAAGCGTGCCGCGGGGTAGATCTCGTTCAGGCCGCTGCTGGGCTTCTGCTTTTGGCACAGGCCCATGCCGATGGCGCGCACCATGATGCCGTCGTCCAGGAACATGACGTGCATCTGCGGCCTGTCCTTGTTGGCCTGGGCCTTGGCCAGGATGTCGGAAGACGTGCCCGGCACCACCACCACCTTCACGTTGTTCAGCTTCTCGAACGCCGGGAACACGTACTGCGTGTACGCCTTTTCCATGGTGCCGCCGTTCATGCCGATGTACAGCGTCTTGGTCTGCGCGACGGCGGCGCCGCCAGCCACCAGGGCCGCCGCGGTGGCCACCGAGAACAGCGCGCGGCGCAGGAATTGAGGAGGACGTGGGGACATGGTGTGCTTCCTTTCGGGGTGACAGATTGACGTTGCGGAACTATGAACTCAATGCGCGGCCAACGCCACAGGGCTGGCCGCAGGGTGAAAACGGGCAATCGAAAAAGCCTCGACCGGCGTGCTGCTGCGGCCGTCGCGGGCCAGCTCGGCCAGCACCTCGCCGACCGCCGGGCCGATCTGGAAACCGGCGCCGGCAAAACCGAAGCCATGGACCAGTCCGGGCGTGGTGCCGCTCAGGCTCAGCACGGGTTGGCGGTCGGGCAGATAACCCTCGGTGCCACTCCAGGTGCGGATGAAAAACGCATGGCGCAGTGCCGGCAGCAAGTCGATGGCCTGCTGCGACAAGGCGGCGATGGCACCGCGCTCGGACCGCGCGCGGTCGGCGTTCAGGCCAATGCCCGGCCCGCCGCCCAGCACCACGTTGCCACGCGCCACCTGCCGACAGTAGATGCCGCCGCCTTCCACGCCCAGGCTCCAGGGCATGAAAAACGGCAGCGGCTCGGTCACGGCCATCGCGGGGTGGCTGACCTGCATCGGCACGGGCTCGCCGAACTGCGCGGCCAGGCCACCGGCCCAGGCGCCGGCGCAGTTGAGCAGCAGCGGCGCGCGCACTTCCAGCGCCGTGCCCGAGCGCAGCGTGAACTGGCTGCCGTCGTGCTGCACTTCGGTGAGCGGACTGCGCTCGAAAATCTGCGCGCCGGCACGCTCGGCGGCCAGCGCAAATGCGGGAGACACCAGCCGCGGGTTGGCCTGGCCGTCTTCGGCGCAGAGCGAGCCGCCCACGGCCCTGGCGCCGAGCCACGGCGACATCTCGCGCAACCGCGACGCCGAGACCATCTGCAGGCCCAGGTCGAAGTCGCGGCTCATGTCGCGGTAACGCTCCAGCGCGGCCAGGTCGGCCTCGCTGCGCGCAATCTTGAAGTGGCCGGTGCGCTGGTATTCGCCATCGGTGCCGATGAGTGCCGGCAGCGACGCCCAGATGCCGTGCGCGCGCTGCGCCAGCGGCAGTTGCGAAAGCGGCCGGCCCTGGCGCCGCACCCCGCCGAAGTTGACGCCGCTGGACCGCGAGCCGCACAGGTCGCGCTCGAGCAGCGCCACGGCCACGCCCTTGCGCCGCAGCGCCAGCGCCGCCGATGCGCCGACGATGCCGCCGCCGACGATGGCCACCTCGGTGTCGACGCGTTTCATGCCACGGCCTCCGCTTTGACGTCGGCCGTCTGCAGATGAATCGGGATCGGTTTGATTGGCGCCTGCCCGCGCAGCCGGCCCACCAGGTGCACCGGCTGGCCCGTGGCCTCTGCCAGGATCTCGGCCGCGGCCACGCCACACATGCGGCCCTGGCAGCGGCCCATGCCGACGCGCGACAGTGCCTTCAGCCGGTTCAGTTCGTCTGCGCCCTGCGTGCGCACCGTGTCGCGCAGGGTACCGGCAGTGATGTTTTCGCAGCGGCACACCACCAGGTCGTCGGGCGCCTGCGCGGCCCACTGCGCCGGGAACGGAAAGGCCCGCTCCAGCGCCTGCCGAAAGCCCAGCAGGTGGGCCGCTTTTTGTTCGAGCCGATGTGCCCGCGTGGTGTCGATGACCACGCCGGCATCGGCCAGCAGCGCCAGGGCCGCGCGTTCGCCGGCCCACTCGGCCGCGTCGGCACCCATGATGCCGGCGCCATCACCCGCCAGGTACACGCCGGCCACGCTGCTGCGCCCGGCCGCATCGCGCTCGGGCAGGTGCGCGCGGTGCAG